>CAZYEM010000076.1:0-15606 GCA_964646395.1 uncultured Bacteroides sp. | reverse complement strand
ATTATAAATCTTGCACTAAAGTGCATAGTTTTGAACTAACGAAATTGATAATAAATGAATATTTAGCAGATTTTGAATATTACTATAGAAATTAGTATATCTTTTTTTTTATACTTATGATTCTCTTATGCAAATAAGTGATGTTGCAAATCAACTAATTAAATAAATATATAAATATATAAATACTTTAAAATCAATCTTTTTTACACCAAATAATTCATGTTTATTTCACTCCTTCAAAAAACAATGGAAAACTAATAGATTTTTGGGGTAATAAATCTATTTTAAGTGTTGCTTTTTGTTTGCCTTGTTTTTCATCAGTAATAATCAGCAGGTTAATTTTATTGCTTTCTTTTGGTAATATAGACTTTTCGTCCCAGTAAAACCTAATACAATTGCAATCGGACGATATATCACTAATACGGAAAGGATAGTTGCCGGCATTTGTAAAATTTATGGTAAAAGCATTGGTAGTTTGCTTGCTGAGTTTACCATAATTAACTGAGTCGGATGCAAATTTAAGGATTGGAGTAGAATCTGCTTCGGCTTCTAAAGCGAGTTGTTTAGTATAATCATAATATAAAATCTGTATTTTACGTTCCAAAGCTGCTGCTTTGCTATAAACTGAATTTCGCAAATCGTTCGGATTATCACTTACCGTTTTGGCAGCCATACTTTTCCCTAAAGGTTCCTCATATACATACAACTTCACTTTGCTGCTGTCACTATTATTCATAAATGGAATAAACACTCCATCTTTGTATTCTTTAAGATAGTTAACCAAACTGGAAATACGTCTTTTTGTGAGATTTACATTATATTCCTCTGTATTCAATGGACTTGCATAACCTTTAACTGTAATTCTGATTTCATTTCCTTTCTGCAAATCCCGCAAAAGCAAGGCAGCGAAAGCCTCTAACTGATTAAATCCTTTAACTGCATTATCTTTAAAAAACGACTCAATATCAGCAATCGCTTTTAGTTTCTCCTCCCCTTTTAAACCACTGGAATATTCCAGCTTATATTTATCCATCATTGCATAATAATCAGCAAGTGTTTGAGTATAATTCTTTTCTGTAGTAGTCTTCAACGTTGAAGGATCGGGCTCATCATTGTGAAAATATAAAGTCAGTGGAAGTAATTTGCGAATACTTTCCTCTATTGTAACCGTATCTTTTTTAGGTTGTTCCGGTTTCTGACGAGTTATAAGTTTATAAGAATAAATATCATTACAACAGGTTTCACCTTTAATATAATAAGATCCTTTTCTGTTTGAAGTAAAATATCCTTCGGTAGAATCCACAGCATTTACGGTAAAATACATATCATTATAACTTGTATTAATATGTTTCCCCATATTTTCGGGTTCTAACCATTGATTTAGTTCGCCTTTAGATTTGAAAATATCAAAACCTCCGTAACCTTTACGCCAATCGGATGCAAAATACAAATTGCCTGTATTGTTATTGTAAAATGGTGATATTTCGTTACCTGAAGTATTTATTCTGCTACCTAAATTAACAGGCTGGCTAAAATCATTGTTGTATTTTATAGAATACCAAATATCCATTTGCCCAAAACCACCCTGACGATTGCTGGCAAAATAAAGAATTTCTTTATCAGCTATTTTCGCAAAAGCAGGCTGTGTATTTGTTGAACCTAAACTGTTAATCATATTGTTCAAAGGCTTGGCTTTCTCCCATTTACCGTTAGCAAAATTACTTTGAAATATCCGACATATCATTTCTCCATTTTCATTACTTGCACAACGGGTAAAATAAGCAACGTTTTTTGAATAATCAAAAGTAATATTTGCCGTATGCTCTTCGTCAGCATTTACTTTACCTTTTAAATCTCTGCCTGAGGAATAACCTGCAATGGAAATCCACGAATAATATACTTTAGAAAGATAGACATCCGGTAAAAAACTTTCAAAATCATTTTCCGTCATTCTTCTTAATGAAGAATAAACCAAAATTGAATCACCCATCTGAACAGCTCCAAATTCTGAAAAAGGAGTATTAACATTCTTTCCTAAATGGGTAATTATTGCAGTAGCCGAATCGTTTACCCTTTCAATAGCCCATTCACACGACAAAATTTCCTGCAAAGCTTTGCGCGAATAAAAGTCTGTCTTTTCTTTATAATTATCATAAAAGTTCTTGAAACTTAGTAATGCCAAACTATATTTGCCCATATATTTATTCATTTCAGCATAATAAAACTCACACAAAGGATTTTTATTTGATTTATCATTTTTCATCACAAACAAATACCAATCGGCTGCTTCAGCATAATTATTATACAAACGATTGGAGTTTGCATATTTAAAAGCAAGATCAAAATTATTTTTATCTTTATCCAAAAGGTTTTTATACAAAACAGATGCAGTATAATAATCACCTTTAGAAAGCGCTTCATCGGCATATTTAAGGTAATCATCAGCAGTTTGTGAATAAAGACTATTTATAAAGAAAGCAAATACAAAAAAGCAGGATATTATACATTTTGCTTCTGCAAATTTAAAACCATCATTAATTATATGCCCAATATTTTTCATTTTTATTCAATTAAAAGATTGGACAAGGAACTTCTTTTACTTTTTTCTGGCGTACCTGATTAATAATATAAGTTATGGAAACTTCATAACCACCCAGATAACGACTTGCAGGATGTAAATCGGAAATATTGAAATCGTAACTTAAACCAAAATTCCAACGTCTTTGATCAAGACCAACTTTAGCAATAAAAGCGTCTTTATTACGAATATATCCTCCAACACTAATTGTAGAATAGAAATAAGGACTATTATTCAAAATAAATTTAAAGTCGGAACCAACTATTATTTCATTATAAATTCCTTGATTCATAAATAGTACAGAAGGAATCATTTCTGTGTTTTTGCTCAAACCAATTGATGCGTTTGTATAAACGACAAAACGGGTATTTAAAAAAACATCTTCATTATCAAAAAATGTAAGTTTAGGTTGATTTAAATGAAAAGCTGAAAATCCGGCATTAAAAATAAGTTGGTCTTCTTTTTGCAAAAACCAATGAATCCCAGTTGAAACATCAATATAAGAATAGCTGTTGCGATTAAAGTTTTCTCCGTTTTCGATAGTAGGTTCAAATTGGTCACCATCGTATTGATTATCAAAATATAATTTACTGAAATCAATCTTATGCTGTGCACCACCTGCTTGTAAACCAATGGAAATAAAATGACTGTTTCGTCTGTTTAATCCTTTTGTATAAGATAAGGAAAAGCTTCCAGTTGTAGTTCCCATATCTGCATCACCTGCCCTGTCGTTGTTAAAAACAACTCCAATTCCAATAATATCCTGTTTAAATTTTCTTTTGAGTAATTGCATATCAAAAGAACCCGAAAAAGTGGAGTAAGGTGTTGTTACACTTGCCCATTGATTACGATGATTTAAAACAAAACGGTGAGAACCTCTGAAAAAACCTGTTTGTGCAGGGTTAAGATTTAAAGGCGAGCTATTGAATTGTGAAAAATGAATATCCTGTCCCACACTAATAAAAGGTAAGCATAGTAAAAGCAGCAGGTAAACAGTTTTTTTAGTATTCATTATTAACTAATATTTCTATCTTATCAAAGTAATATTTCCTTTTTTCTCATAATATTTCTCATTCAAACATCGTCCCTTAAAATAATACACAAAAACACCAGGTTGACAATATTCTCCTTTAAACTTTCCATCCCAGCCCAAATTTATATTGCTGGTTTCAAATACCTTTTCACCCCAACGATCAAAAATACTCATAGTCATCTCATCTAAGATATTACTTCTTACAAAAAGAATATCGTTTTGAAAATCATTGTTTGGAGTAAATCCATTTGGTATAAAGATATAAGGCTCACCACATAATAAATCGATAACATAAATAGTTACAGAGTCTTTATACTCACAGCCATATTGATCGGTTAATGTAAGGTAATAAGTTGTGGTTACTAAAGGCGTAGCCTTGGGATTAGGAATCGAAGTACTGTTTAAACCATAAGAAGGAAACCATAAATAGTTTACATTTGGAATAACTGTTGCATGTAAGTAAGTGCTTAAATCCTTGTAAATGGTGTCTTTATCAGCCCAAACCTGTACATTATTAAATACAGTTTGAATCAAAACAGTTGCAGTATCTTCTGCTTTGCAATTTTTGCTATCAGTTACAACAACCGAATAAAAACCAGCACATAAATTTGTTGCCGGATTATTAACCTGCGTATTACTCCATGCATAAGTATAAGGAGGACTGCTACCCGATGCATTTGCATTTATTTTTCCGATACAAATACCTGTACAAGGAACATGAGTGATAACTGGGTTTAAAATCAATGGCGTAGGATTTATAAGAGTAAAACTTTTTACACTCTTACAATTAGTAGAATCTTTAACTATAACTGTATAATTTCCAGAACAAAGATTTGATATTGTTTGAGTTGTTTCACCGTTATTCCATTGATATGAATATGGTGGTGTACCACCTGAAATATTTACATTTATTGAACCATTGCAAGTATCATGGCAAGTTGGATTTACAACAGTAATTGGATTTACTGTAAATGCAAAATCTACTTTTACACTATCAATTCCTTCACATAATTGATTTTTAATCTTTACCCAGAAATAAGAATTAGATGTAATATGAACATTAGCAAAGTTATTGCTTAATGAAGTATTAAGTGTATCGGTAAAGTTAGGATTAGATGACCAGATATATTGTACAGGATTTTCAGTTGTATGAGCTGTAAGTTTTATAGTATCGTTACATACAATGGTATCGTTACCTGCATCAACAATCAAATTAATCACTTTAACTTTTTGAGATATTGTATCTGTACAAATTCCATTAAATACCAATAATTTATATGTAGTTGTAACCAATGGATTAGCAAAAGGATTTGAAATTGTAGTATCACTTATTCCTGCTGATGGACTCCAGCTATAAGAAATGGTTGGAAATGGAATAGGATTTATTCCAATTTGTTTGGATGTTCCAACACAAATAGAAATATCGGGAATTGAATAACTTGAATCGGACAACACTATCAATTGTTTAGTTATTGTATCGCTAAATACACAACCATTAAGCATATTTGCGATTAATTTTACATTATAAATACCTGATTGGGTGTAATTATGAATTGGATTAACAACAGTACTTAAAGGAGAACCATCACCAAAATCCCAAATAAAGGAAGTCCCCAAGCTTGAGTTTTGAAAGAAAATAGTATCAGGAGCACATATAATTGGAGGATCAACAAAATCAGCCAAAGCAAAATCACTATATATATTATATTTAAATACAGCATTATTGCAATTAGGAGATTGATTTAAAGTTGACCATACATTGCTTGGATAGGTAGGAAAAGCATCATATCCCCCACAACTGGCACATACAGATTGATAAACATTTCCTTTCTTATCAAACCTACTTGTTCCGCCATCTACATGGTCGTGTCCACTATAATCGTTTCCTGTATGAATTTCTCCAAAAAAGCTTGCAAACTGCAAACTGTTAGCATCATCTGATATTGCTAAAATATAAAAATCCTGTCCATCCGTAGTTGTTTGATAAGCGTTTGGTGTTACTGCCATATTTACAGTTCCAAAAACAGTTCCCCAAGGCCAGCTTTCTGATCCAATAGTATATCCACCCCAATATCTGCCCCAGCCCGAAAGATAAACCCTATTGCAAATATCTACAGCAAAAGCAGTTGGAGAAATATTTGGTTTGCCGTCACCCGTACCAAAAACTGTTGACCAAATTAACGAATCTAATGAATTTTTAAATTTTGTTATAAACTGTCCACTATTCGGAACATTATATAGTGCATTATAAATAAGTAAATTACTATCTGCTTTGGTTTGTCCGTAAATATGAATCTCTCCTTTTCTGTTAACTCTAACAAAATATGCCTGATCATATTCCGGTGATCCAAAATAAGTTGAAGAAATAATATTATTTCCATTTTGAGAAATATGCGTAACAAAGGCATCAGCAGTTCCTCCCTGATAAGAAGTTTTATATGCATTTGGAGTAACCGTGAAATTTGTAGAATTAGTTCCACCTGTAACATAAATATCGTTAAGAGTATCAGTATCTATTGAATAGACGGCATCATCTTCCGAACCTCCAATATAGGAACTCCAGATAAGATTAGAAAGATTATAATCCAGTTTAAATACTATGCCTTCCTGTTTTCCATGATTTACAGGCTGAAAAGAATTTGAGGAAACGGGAAAATCTGTTGAAAAAGTACAGGTTCCAACATAAACATTCCCTGAATTATCAGTAATAATTTCTCCCCTAGCTCCATCTCCATAATTATAATATAATGAATCGTTTCCATTCATCATATTGGCATCATAATACTGCCTGAAATTCAAACCATCATTTCCACTACCACCAATAAATGTGGAAGCCAATAATTGGCTGCCATTACTACTTAATTTTGAAATATAAATATCAACACCATTAGGATATGTTATTCCTGAAGCAGCAGACCCATCGTAATTCAAAGTTTGTCCACCATTAAAACTTGTATCATAAGCAGTTGGCGTAACTGGAAAATTTGATGAACCTGTTGTACCTAATATTAAAAGTTGATTAGAGGAATTTACAATCAAACTATGAGGTATTTCACCTTGTACACCACCTAAAAAAGTTGCAAATAAGCGATTTATACCCAATGAATCATATTTAATGATTCCAATATCCCACAAACCTGCATTTGTAAGCTGATATGCACCAAAATTAACAGGATACCCATTATTTTGAACAATTCCTCCAGCATAAGCATTTCCCAAAAGATCATAAGTGGCCGTAAAACCCCAATTATCAGTAGTAGAACCTGTATAAGTTGAGAAAATCAATGAAGGATCAATTATTAAAGGAATAGATTTATCATAATTTCCAAGTTTAAAACTTACTATATTTTTGTTTAAAACATAATTGCACTCCACTTCTTTTTCAACACCTTCAACTACCTGATAGCAATATGGCCTAAGTTCTAAAATTTGATTCACAGAAGTTTGTATCAGCAAATGCCCCTTTGATAATGATATTTTATCAATATATTTATATTTTAATTTTATATTTTCAGGATTTGCATTTGGTTTTACTATAAAATCATATTTCAAAAACTTTTTCTGACTGTAAATCTTAAGATTTATATCATTAAATAAGTTTTTATACTCAACAAAAGCATATTTATTAACATTAGCTGCCCATTTATTTTTGTCATTGCCAATAAAATAATTCAGATAATCATAATCTTTTTCTGAAGGTATTAACTCCGCATCATTACAATTAATAAATTCAACCTGATAAGCATGGTATTTTATCGATTCATTTATTGATTCATTATCAGAATTATGATGGGCGTGTGAGTGTTTTATATCGTTTGGATTGAATAAATTAAAAGTTAAGCACTTTCTTTCAAGAAATATTATTCCACCTTCAACATCTGCTCCAAACAAAGCTTTTTTGTTCCATTGATTTTTATTTTCAATAAATCTCAAATTACGCGATTGAAGTGTATCACGAAATCCATAAGATGAAGAGAAAGAAAGAAACAACAATAAAATAAATGTAATTCGCTTTTTCACTTTTTGAAATTATTTGTTTAGCAAATATGGTTCTATCAACGATTTTGAAATTTTGTATAAAATTACTACTTTTTCTGACAATTTGCTTTAAATAGACAAATTTTAAATAATAAACGTTGTCCTGAAATAGACTGTTTAAACATTAAGTAGGAAATTTATTGAATTCCATTTTTTACAGAATCTGATAAGTAATCAACAATCAAATCTATTTCCGGTTTTATTGGTTTTGGAATATTTATAAAGGAAGAGACTGTTTTTATATCTTTTAAACCAGAACCTGTAAGCAAAATAATATTTTTACTTCCATCGTTAAGTTTATTTAAAGATTTATATTTCAACATTCCGGCAAATGCAGCAGAAGCTGCCGGTTCAGCAAAAATACCTGTATTTTTACTCAAATTCATAGAAGCATCAATAATTTCATCATCATTTACAATAATCATTTCACCATCATACTTTTGAAGAAAATCCTTTGCCATATAAAAATTACGGGGAATATCAACAGAAATAGAATCAGCTATAGTTGCAGATGGTTTGGTTTTCCATATTTTATTTTTTAAGTTAGCTATTAAGTTATTACTTCCATCTGACTGAACAGCAATGATAACAGGCATTTTTTGAATAAAACCCAAATTTAATAAATCTTCAAACCCTTTATAAACTCCGGAAATAATAACTCCATCACCAACAGGAACAAAAATTCTATCTGGAATTTGTTCATTCAACTGATCGAACAATTCGAAAGATACAGTTTTCTTTCCTTCAATTGTTAATGGATTATAAGCTGTATTACGGTTAAACCAACTAAAATGCTTACTCACAGCAATACTTAAATCAAATGCCATGTCATAATTCCCATCAATAGTAACTATCGTAGCACCATACATAACAATTTGTGCTAACTTTGCTATTGGAGCTGTAGAAGGAACAAAAATAACAGCTTTTTGTCCCTGTGAAGCACAGATTCCAGCTAATGAAGATCCAGCATTACCAGTAGAAGCAGCAACGATAGTTGATAAGTTATTTTCTTTTGCATAAGCCGAAACCAAAACTGAAGCTCTGTCCTTAAAAGAAAAAGTTGGATTTTGAGAATCGTCTTTCAAAAACAATTCAAAATCTAAAACTTCAGAATTTAATTTATTAATCTTATAAAGTGGAGTTTTACCAACATGCAAATAACCTTGACTTTTTATTGAATTAATTGGAAGGATGTCAATATATTGTCTATCTTTTAATTCTTTAAAAGATTTTACATTATTATGAATATTTTCAAAATTATAAATGGTTTTTAAAACACCTTTTGGAGGTAATTTAATATCATTCTCAATCTCACATTTAGAACAAAGATACTGAATTCCAATTGGTTGAATAATGGTATTGCAATTTATACATTTAAAAATGTATTTATTCTTTTCATTTAAATTTGTTGACATCCTTTTTTCTTACAAAAATAATGAAAAAAATGGATGGATAATATTCAAAAATAAAAAAAACGAATCGTTTACTTTTCTATAATTACAATTTCAACTCTTCTGTTTTGATTTTGATCATCCTCTGTTATTTCTGGATAAATTAATGGTTTTCCTGACCCAAATCCTTTATAAGAAAGCCTATCTGATTTAATATTATTTTTTATCAGAAAATCGTAAATATATTTTGCTCTGTTTATTGAAAGATTATTGGTATATGTGTCCTGATCATAACCATCTTTATCATTATATTCACAGCAAATATGCCCTTGAATTTCAATTTTTAATTTTGGGTTTTCAGCTAATGTATTTAATAATTTCTCTAGTTCTGGTTGAGATTTAGCGGTTAAATAATGTCGGCCCGGAAGAAAGTTAAAGTTCTTTAAAACTATATTTTCTCCAATTTTTGCATCATTTAATTGCTCATCCAATACATTTGTTTCATTTATTTTATTTTTAATATTATCTCTTAATTTACAAATTATCAACGATTTTCTATTTTCCTGTATTCCATTCAATTCGTTTTCTAATTCAGGCGGTAACTCACCATAAGCTAATGTATTACTAATCTGTCTTCCATATCCTAAATCAATGATATAATTTTTAATACTTAATGCTCTTTTTTGAGATAAAATTAAATTATAAGTTGTACTTGCCAAAAAATCAGTATAACTTTGAATTTGAATATCTTCTATTACTTTATCTTTTATTAAATTAAAAAAGCTTTTAATCTCATCAGAATGTTCTTTTGTTATATTATATTGATTAATAGTATAATAAACTTTCAATGTATCTGTTCTTGAATACAATATATTCAATATCAACATATTACAGATAATACAAAAAGTGATATATTTAATCATAAAAATAATTTTTAACTAAAAACGTTTCTTTGAAAACTTTATTATAAATACTTAATTTTTACTCAAATTTTAGAAGTCAAAAAATAAATAAAAATAAATTGATAACTTTTTTTAATTTATATTTTAAACGTATTGTTTTTTTTTGTTATTTCGCTAACTTTTTATTTTTATAAAAAGAATTATTAATAATTATTAAATAACGGGTTTTCATTGGGTTACAAAAAAATACTAATTTGGTTGCCCCTCACATTATTAATTTTTTATCAAAGTTTCGGACAAATACCAGCCGGATACTACAATAATGCCTTTGGTAAAACAGGTGATTCACTTCGGAAAGCTTTATCAATTATAACATCAACAGGACATATAAAACTTTCATACACACCTAATGTATGGAATGCTTATGCATTTACTGATGTTAGACCCAATGATAATACAAAAATATGGGATATGTATTCTGATATTCCGAATGGAACACCTCCTTATTTATTTACAATTATAACAAACCAATGCGGAACAGGAGGTAATACTGAAGGAATATGTTATGCCAGAGAACATTGTATGCCAAATTCCTGGTGGGGTGGAATTGATAATCCAAGCAATCCGCAATTTACCGATTTGCATCATTTGTTTCCGTCTGATCAATATGTAAATGGTAAAAAGTCTAATAATCCTATTGGAGTTACAGATTCACCTCAGGCATGGGTTTCATTAAATGGAAGTAAATTAGGAGTTTGTACTTTGCTAGGTTATTCAGGTACTGTTTTTGAACCAATTGACGAATACAAGGGTGATTTTGCAAGAGCTTATTTTTATATTGCATCCAGATATTATAATAAATTCAACATCTGGGTTCAACAAATAACTTCTTCTGCTACATCTCTTAAAGCACTTGCAGTTTTAGATACAAATACAAATAATTACAATACATGGTTTATCAACATGTTACTTTCATGGCATCATGCAGATACAGTTAGTACAAAAGAAATTAACCGTAATAATGCTGTTTATTACTTAAGTGGTCAGCACAATAGAAATCCATTTGTTGATTATCCCGAGTTTGCAGATTATATTTGGGGAAATATCCAATTTAAGCCAGAGCCTACAAATCATATAACAAATTTTCAATACAATTCAACATTAAGCAATAGCTTTTCAACAATTCTAACCTGGACAGATTCTTACGGTTCAACTTCACCTGATGGTTATATTATTAAAGCACAAATAATCAATTCTACCTCAATTCAAAATCCAATAGATAGCATACCAGAAATAAATTCTGCATTATGCAAAATTGTTTATCAAGGTAATCAATCAGTTACATTTACACAATTAGCTCCAGAAACAGCTTATACCTTCAAAATATTTCCTTTTACAAATAGTGGAGATAATATTAATTACAAAACGAATGGTAACATACCTCAGATTAACATAGTTACTCCAGTCTGGAAAGAAGATTTTGAAAATGGAAGTAAATTAGCCTATGCTTTGGGAACAGTAAATTGTACAATGGGCAGCTGGACTCTGGACTCTGCTTTAATCGGTACTTTAACTAATGATAAAAAAATAGGTTCTCAAAGTATTAGAGGATCAACCTTTAAAGTTTATATGAACTTCGATAAAATTGGAGGTGCAGGTAACATAACAATTAATATAGCTAGGTTTGGTTCTGATCAACCTTCTTACTGGAAATTACAAAAATCAATAAATAGTGGTCAGGCATGGATAACCATAAACGATTCAATATATACATCAGAACTTGTATTAACACCCAAAACATTTATTGTAAATGAATCTAATAATGTAAGATTTAGACTTTTATCTTATAATGGTAATCAAATAAACAGAAGAACAAATATTGATGAAATTTCAATAAGCAAGTATGTATCTCCATATAAATATTTGAGAATAAAATGCATTCTCGAAGGTCTTTACAATGGATTTAATATGAATGCTGTACAAAATGAAAATGGTGCTCAATGGGGAGTAAATATTGCAGATAAAGTTAGTATTGAAATAAGAGATTCTATCAACCCTTATCCTTTAATTTATAGTGATACTAATGTTTTATTGGATATTAATGGTAATGCAATTATAGATTCTATTCCATCATCATTAAATGGTAAGTATTATTTAATAATAAAAAACAGAAATCATATTGAGACCTGGAGTTCCATTCCTATTTCATTCAATTCAGACACAATATCTTATGATTTCACCTTAAATGCATCAAATGCCTATGGTAGTAATTTAAAATACAAACAATTAAATTCAAATAAAAACTTAAATCAATCTAGTAGTAGTCTGTTTTTTAGTGATATAAACGAATTAAAATCTTTTAAATACGATCCTGAAAGGTTTGTAATAACGATAGTTCCTTCAAGCAAAATAGAAATTTATGATATTATTGTAAAAGATAAGCTTACAGATAAAATCTACATTAAAAAGGCAACAAAAGAATATCTTTATAATAAAACGGGAGTAGAAGGAAAAAAATAATTAAATTATCTTTTGTTTAAATAATCCTCATATTCTTTTACAAGTTTATGAAGATCAGCTTTCTGTTGTCTTATTTTTTGAATTAGTTTTATCAATTTAAAAATGCCAAAGCCTAAAAGCAAAACTACGAAAATAGCAATGTAAAGGTAGAATTGATCATTTAAAACTATTTCGTTAATTATCATTTTCATCAGTAAAATATTATTTTTTTTATTATTTTAGATTTTTATTATACAGTAATATACAATAAATTTCAGAGTGCTAAAATACAAAAAATTGTTAAATAATTACATTTTAAAAAAAAATTATTATCAACTTATTTTTCTTTGTAAAAATCAGTGCTTTCAAAAATTTTATCTGCTGACTTTGCAATAAAACCAGAATAAAGATTTCCATCTTTGTCGTGATACCTTTTAGCAAATTCATAGTAACATGATGGAATATCATAATTACCTTCTTTAAATTCAATGCTGATTAAACCCGATTTAATACTTGATTGTTCTAATAGTTCATCAGGAGATCCATTAATTTCACCATCTACACTATTGATTAAAAAGCCATTGTCTTTCAAAAACTGATTAACTTTTTCAATAGAATTTAATTTAATTAAATCGGTAACACTAACAGTAAAATGATTAGCTCTGAAGCCAAATACATAAACCCATGCAGCATATTCTGATTCTTGTCTTAGCTTTTGATAAACAGTATAAGAAGGTTTACTCCATATATTTCCCGAATAAATCAATTTATCTGAATTTAGCATTTCATTAGAGATTTTATCGATTTCATTTTTGATAATCTGTTGAAATTCTGATGAAAAATCTTCTAAAATCAATTCACTAATAAAAACTCTTGGAGCTTTTTTATCAAATTTGTGCTCAAAATGTTTTGCAAACAAATGCTTATTTTCAAACAAATAAGTTCCCTTTTCTACAAAATCATTTTCAATAAATACTTTAGCTAAAACACCAATATTTATCCTTTTGTCGTTAAAAGTTCTAAATGCAATATGATCATTTACAACTTGCTCACCTTCTGACAAAAACAGTTCATACACTTTTTTTGCATGAGGATTATTAGTAATGTAATCCTCCCATAATCTTTCAAAAACTAATTTATAGTCCATTTTATGTTTTTATTTAAAACATTCTTTTTAATGATAATGTTCACTTCTTTTTAAAAAATCAATGTTTAAAGTTTCCACTTATATAATTTATAATTTTTTTTAAACCATCAAATAATAATATTATATAAATAAAAAAACTTATTATCCATATTAGCAATAGATTAAAAATAAATGTATCAATTTTATATCCAAATACTATTTTATAAGAACTATAAAAATGTGCTCTCCCAAAATTTGATGTTGGTTTTTTGTAAATAGGATCTATTTGTTGAATTAATTTGCCATTTTTCTCAATAATTCTGTTACTTTCCATCTTATTGCGCACCAAATCATCTAAACTTGTATTAAAGTATGTTTTTTTTAACCAATCAATACCACCTTTATCTTTATATTTTAAATCGAGACTAAAAATAATTTTATCTCTTTTTTTTACTTCAACATCATATTTCGTTCTGAAATAATCAAGCATATTATCTAAATAACCCGCTGTATTTGAATATACAAGATCATCAAATCCATCTTTATTCAATTTATTAAAATTTTCAAATCTGGTTAAATTATTATAATTGCTTACAATTTTGATGTTATTTTCTAAGATCTTTAAATTGTCATTATTTTCTTTTGTAAATTTAGGATTATTAAGCGTTGTATTAATGTCATTTAATTTATTTTGTAATTCTGGAATCAGATAAGAATAAAAGTACGATAACCTACTCATTTTAAGTTCAGTTTCAAAAATTGGTTTCTGAAATTCATTTTTTGTATATTGTTCAACAGCAATTGCTTCATAAGCCCAGCGAGAAATCATAACATCACCTAATACAGACACATATTCATCTGAAGCAATAACTTTATGCAACTTATCAAATTTAACGATTACACCACTAAAAAGCAGCTGAGGAACTAATATAAAAGGAATTAATATATAAATTGTAACAACAGAATTTAATGCAGATGAAATTAATAATCCCAATAAATTTGAAAAACATGAAGCCGTAAATAGTACTAACCAATAACTCAAGGTCATGTCTTTAATGCCTAAAATAGCGTTTCCCAGCAATACAAATGTAAGTGTTTGAATAGAAGACATTAAAAACATTACAAATACTTTAGAATTTATATAACTAAAGTTACTTAAATTCAAAAACTCTTCCCGTTTTCTTATTCGTCTATCCTTAATAATTTCTTCTGCTGCAAGAGTTAAACCTAAAAATAATGCAACTACAACACTCATAAATAAATAAGATGGTAAATTTTCATTTTCACTGAAAATATAGTTCTTATCACTTATATATTTAGTAAAATAACCAAGAATAAAAGCTAATAAAGGGGCTTCTAAAAAACTAATTATCAGATACTGACGATTTGTTAACTTAGTTAATATATCCCGAATAACAAAAATTTTAAATTGCTTAAAAATACCAGGAATATTAAATTCAGTTTTTGGAAGCTCTTCTTTTATTCTTAATGAATTACTAAAATCTAAATTTCTTACATTTTCATATTTCTCATTCCATTCTTCAGGAGAAATTTTACGGTTTTTTGTTTGTTTTCCATATTCATTTACAACTTTTGCTTCAAGTATTTCAAGTACTTGTTCTGGATTAATATTTCCACATTTATCACATCCGCTTTCATTTGCATTTGCATAATTTGCCTGTGTTTTAAAATAAATCAATGCATCAATTGGATTTCCATAGTAAACCAAAAAGCCACCTTTATCTATAATTAAAAGTTTATCAAACATTTTATAAATTTCAGATGAAGGTTGATGAATATTAACAATTACAAGCTTACCAGATAAAGTAAGCTCTTTTAATAAATCCATAACCATTTGAGAATCCATAGATGACAATCCCGAAGTAGGTTCATCAACAAAAAGTACAGTTGGTTGTCTAATTAATTCTAAAGCAATATTCAAGCGTTTTCGTTGACCACCACTTATAAATTTATTTAATGAATTACCTACTGTTAAATCTTTTATCGGTAATAATTCCAATTGTTCCAAGGCTTTAGTA
>CAZYEM010000075.1:0-15840 GCA_964646395.1 uncultured Bacteroides sp. | reverse complement strand
ACTCTTCGTGCAATATAACGGTTTTGAAATTCATCAAAATAATCATGATTTTTTCCAATATCGAAAAAACGATAAGTTCTTAATCTAAAAGGTTGATGTACCTGAAAATAGAAACAAATTGATCTCATACTATTTTATTTATAAATATTTTAATTTAAAGCTTTTATATAAATTTCTTTGACAATCTTAGCGGCATTATCCCACTTCATGCTGTCCACTTCATCTTTACCGTATTTAATAAAAATTCTTGAAAGGGCATCATAGTGAAGTAAACCATAAATGGCATCCGACATTGCATCTATATCCCAAAAGTCAATCTTCAAAGCATATTTTAGAACTTCAGAAACTCCAGATTGTTTTGAAATCACTACAGGCACATTTGATCGCATTGCTTCTAATGGCGAGATTCCAAATGGTTCAGAAACAGAAGGCATTACATATACATCACTCATTGAAAACATTTTGTCAACATTTTCAGCATCTAAAAATCCTGTGAAATGAAATTTATTGGAAATTCGAAGTTGAGCTACACGTCTTATCATTCTGTTTAGCATATCTCCTGATCCTGCCATTACAAATCGGACATTTTTATCTTTCTGAAGTACTTTGTAGGCTGCTTCAACAAAATAATCAGGTCCTTTTTGAAAAGTAACCCGACCTAAAAAAGTAACGATTTTTTCTTTAACATTTTTTTCTGTATATTGATTATCAGAATAGTCAGATGGTTCAACAGCATTATGCACCGTAATAACTTTTTCGGGAGAAATACCATATCTTTCAATTATGATATTTCTTGTAAGATTACTAACTGAAATAATCAGATCAGCATTTTCCATACCTAATCTTTCAATATCATATACATTTTGATTAATATTTTCACCTGAACGATCAAATTCTGTTGCATGTACATGAATTACAAGTGGTTTATTTGAAATCTTTTTAGCAGCTATACCTGCGGGATAAGTCAACCAATCATGAGCATGAATTATATCAAAATTATTTTCTGAAGCTATAGTGCTGGCTACTAAAGCATAGCGCTGTACTTCTTCCATTAGGTTTTGTCCGTATTTTCCTGAAAACTCATATTTTTTACTCAGAACAGATTCGTAAGTATCATTTCCTGTCTTTTTCGTATAATTAATAATATCATAAAACTCATCCGGAGATGCATAAGGAATCAAGTTAGAACCTACTTCAATATAAGAAATATTATCCCAATAATCTTTATAAATGGAATTTCGAATGTCAATAGAGACATCACTGGCATTTACTAATCTTACGGCTTGTTGATTTTCATCACCATAAGCTTTTGGAACTACAAAAATTACTTCAACCCCCTGATTTAATAATCCTTTTGTGAGTCCAAAACAGGCTGTCCCCAATCCTCCTGTTATATGTGGCGGAAATTCCCATCCAAACATCAAAACTTTCATAAGTTGTTTTTTTTAACGAATTTATTAAATATTAGGTTATTATTCATTTTCGTATTTATTTATTATCCAATGAATTCTTAGTAATTCTGCAACACTCCATGCTTGGGATGGTGTACCTCCAGGTAAATGTGGAGGATTTCCATCATAAATTTCAGATATTGAACTTACTCCATGTTCTTTAATGACTGGTTCAAATCCTTCATAAATGTTTTTAATAAAAGAAAGGCCACTCTTTCCATAGATTTTTAAATACCCTTCAACGAAATGCCCTAAAAGCCAAGGCCAAACACTTCCCTGATGTGAAGCAAAATCCCTTTCGGATTGATTACCTTTGTAAATATCTTTGTAATCAGAGGATTTTGGTGATAGTGTCCTTAATCCTCTTGGAGTTAAAAGTTCTTTTCTTACTAATTCTAAAATTAATTGACAAATTTTTTCACTTAAAGGGCTATAGGGTAATGAAGTTGCAAAAATCATATTTGGTCTTATATTCCAATCTTTATATTCACCATCTACATAATCAGCAAGATAACCTTTATCTTTATCCCAGAATGTATCTTTAAAAGATTCTTTAATCTTAAAAGAAAGTGCTTCCCATTCTAAAATAAACTCAGTATCTTCAGCATGCTTTGCTATTTCTAAACTAAACTTTATTGCATTATACCACAGTGCATTAATTTCTACCTGCATTCCTGTTCTTGGAGTTACTGGTTTGCCATTTACAACAGCATCCATCCATGTAAAGGCTTTCCCATTTTCACCTGCATAAATTAACCCATTATCCAACATTTTAATATTGTTGTTGATACCGTTTCTATAGCTATCAAGAATAAGCTTCATTTTTTGACCATATTCTTTCCATATCTTTTTTTGAGAATTGGTGAAATTTGCATATTGTTGCAACGACCAGAAAAACCATAAAGACGCATCAACAGAATTATAATTTGAATTTGAGCCTTCACCATAATTTGGAAATAATGGTCCATTCATATCTTGCACCATTGTATCAATAACATCTTTGCAAGTTTTGTAATCATTGTTGATTAATGTTAAACCAGGTAATGAAATAAATGTATCTCTTCCCCATCTTCCAAACCAAGGAAATCCTGCTATTATTTCTGTTTTTTTATTTTTCTTTACAATAAACTGTTGAGCTGAATTACGCAAGCAATTTTCAAAATTATCTCTTGGTATTCTTTTTTTAAGTTCATTATTAAATATTTTTTTCAGATTTTCCGGGTTTACTTCATCAATTCCAGCTGAAAAATAAATACTTTCACCTTTTTTAATGTTAAATTCAAAGTAGCCAGGAACATATAAATCTTCTGAAAAATCAAATCCTCTTTCTTTTTCTTGTTGATATTCAATATTGTAATACCAATCAGGTACATGAATATATTCATTTTCTTTTGAAAACTGCATGTATAAATGAGAATAACCCTGATACATTTGTGTTCTTATTCCATTTTTTATAACTTCATATCTTTTGTCAACGAGATGATTTGCTTTTGATAATTTGTGAATATTTCTGAATGCCAGATAGGGTTTTATTCTTAACTTAGTATCAGAATGAGCTTCAACCAATGTATATTTAATAATCAATCGATCTTCAAACCTTGAAAAAAGCATTTCCTTGGTAAGTAATACTCCTCCAATTCTATATGTTAATATTGGTATTGGTTGTGATTCAAAACTTCTGATATATTTATGACCTTTTGGATTATATATTTCACCTGGGTATTTGCGAATACTTAAATTAAAATCAGCATCCTGCTGAATAACTGTTTCATCAATACTTGAAAGTAAAATATGATTTTCACCATCAATAAATGGTTGTGGAACTACTAATAATCCGTGATATTTTCTTGTATTGCAGTTAATTATTGTAGTACTAGCATAAGAACCAGCTGCACTCGAACGAACTAATTCTCTGTTTAATGAAAATTCCAAATTTACTAATTGTTCTTTTTTAAAAGATATATAACTCATAATAAAATATTTATAAGTATTTTGTGTTAATTTGTTTTTTAATGTTTCAGACAATAAAAATAAATAAAATTTCTATAAGATTAACAAAAGAGTTTGAAAAAGTTTTTTATTTTTTGAAAAAAAAAGCAAAACAAATAATATATTTGTGTAAATACAACTAAATCAGTTGATAATACAATATGTTAAGTCATATAATAAAATTATAATTAATTCGTATATAGATAATAATTTATAATTTTGCAGTTTTTAATGATGCAAAAAAGAGTTAATGCTTTAATTTATGATTAACGGGACTTCCAGAAATTGTTTTTTCTTAGTTGAATTTAAATTTTAATAATCTTCATTTACAACAGTAAACTGCGGTTTTTAATATTTTATTCGCATCAAAAAATCTAATTTTTCGAACTCCTTTTAAGAACATTTTATAATTTAATTTATTTAAATTATATTTCATAATAAATCATTTAAAGCTTTTCTTTATAAATAACAATAAATATCAAATGAAATCATCTATCAATAACATTTTTAATTTATTATTAATTTCTTTTCTATCAATATTTTTTCTTTTTTCAGCTTGTACAAAAGAAGATGATTTTATTGAGGATTCATCAGCTAAACTTAATTTTTCAACTGATTCATTATTGTTTGATACTGTTTTTACATCTCTAGGGTCTGTAACAAAGCAAATTAAAATTTATAATTCAAATAATAAAAGTATCAGGATTTCTTCCATTAGATTAGGAAATGGTCAAAACTCTATGTTTAGGATAAATATTGATGGAAATCCAAATTATCAACTTGATAATGTCGAAATTGCTGCAAATGATAGTCTGTATATTTTTGTTAAACTTACAATAAATCCCAATAATCAAAATAACCCACTGATTGTTACAGATTCAATTATTTTTGTAACGAATGGAAATATTCAGGATGTAAATTTAATTGCTTGGGGACAAGACGCTTATTATCATGTGCCCAATAAAAAAATAGTATTCAATGATGGTAGTATTTTACAATATTCATTTGCAGGCTGCAATTTACCATGGCCTAATGATAAACCACATGTCATTTACGGTTATTGTGTTGTTGATAGTGATAGCACCCTTTTAATACAGGAAGGTACAAAAATTCATTTAGCTCCTAATGCAGTTTTGTGGGTTTTAGATCAAGCGACATTAAAAGTAAGTGGTACATTAAATAATAAGGTTGTTTTTCAGGGTAGCAGACTTGATTCTTATTATAAGAATCTTCCTGGTCAATGGGGGAAAATTTGGTTGTCGAGATTAAGTAAAAACAATGAAATTAATTATGCTCTTATAAGAAATGGTAGTATTGGTATTCAGGTTGATACAATTGCTAATTTAAATCCTACTTTAAAATTGGATAATACCATTATTGAAAATATGAGTGTTGCAGGAATTTTTGCTCAGGGTGCGAAAATAGTTGCAACTAACACAATAATAACTAATTGTGGGCAATATGCTTTAGTTTTATCAATTGGTGGAAATTATGAATTTTTGCATTCAACAATTGGAAATTATTGGGATTATAGTTTGCGACAAACCCCATCTTTAGTCTTAAATAATTATTACAAGGATGTAAATGAAGTAGTGCATTACCGACCTTTAATTAAAGCATATTTTGGAAATTGTATTATTTATGGAAGCAATGAAGACGAAATTTTACTTGATGGAAATCCTAATTCTTCTTTTAATTTCGAATTTGACCATTGTTTATTGCGAACGAAAGAAAATACTTCTAATATAAATAATTTTAAAAATTGTATAATTAATCAAAATCCTCAATTTGTTAATACTGAATTAAATAATCTGAATATTTTGCAAAATTCACCAGCAATTGCTAATGGAAGTTCAAATGTTGGTATTTTGGTTCCTTTAGATTTAAAAGGAAATATACGTCCTCAAATACCAAGTATTGGTGCTTATGAATATGTGCCTTCTATTCCTTGATATAATAAAAAATAAATTTCAATTTTGAATTATAGCTATTCTTTTAACAATTAATTATCTCAAAAGAGTAATACTTCCATGTAATTGAAATTCTTTTCTGTCTTTTCCTTTAGCTTTCATCAGATAGAAATAAGTTCCTTCTGCGGCAGGATTTTCATTAACAGTTCCGTCCCATTTGATGGAAAGATTATTACTAATAAAAATTTCACGACCCCATCTGTTATATATAATGAGTTCAAATTCAATAATATTAGTGGGTTCAACAGTAAAGTAATCATTAATTCCATCTCCATTTGGTGTGAATATATTGGGAATAATAATATCCGATGGTTTGTCCACAAATAAAGACATGGAAGCTGTATCTTCACAATAACTTGGTGATCCACTATTTACTGTTAAATATATTTGAAAGTTACTACTTGTAAAATATGTATTTGTTGGATTTAACAGTGTTGAATTATTTCCATCACCAAAGTCCCATAAAAATGAATTAGCACCAGAACCTGTAAATATAAATGTTACTGGCAATGGATATATCCCATCAGTTGGAGAAGCTGAAAATGAAGCATGTATTTGAGTTAAACCAGCTAATGTAACTGGTGAAATGGTTTTAAAACACCCATTGGAATCTGTAATCTCTAACTGATAGCTACCTTCTGTGAGATTTTGAATATTTGCTGTAACTTGAGCTGGATTTGTATTCCAGAGATATGTATATGGAGGAGTAGCTCCCATTACATTAGCTGTGATACTTCCATCATTTCCATTGTTACACAAAGGATTGCTATAACTTATATTTATATTAAAAGAATCTGCTTGATTAATGATAATTGTATCATTTCCAATACAACCTGCATTATCAGTAACTTTTACAGCATAATTGCCAATCGGAAGTCCCGAAGCAGTTTGTGTATATTGATTTGGCATTGTAAACCAAATATAATTAAAAGGTAAAATACCGTTTAAAGGTGTTGCTGTAGCTGTGCCTGAACTTTCACCATGGCAAATTACATCGGTTTTTGATAACTGAAGAATTGGATTTGGAGAATTATAAAGAATAATACTATCATTTATATTACAGTTACTTATATCATTTATTGTAATAGTATAAGTTCCAAAATTTAAATTAAAAATTGAATCCTGAGTTTGCCCATTATTCCAGTTAATTGTATAAGGTTGAACGCCTCCAGTAATATTTGCTTTAATCCATCCGTTGCTAAAGCCTTCACATATAAAAATACTACTGTTGAATTGAACATTTAATGCCTGAACCGGTGATACAATTAAAGCTGAATCAGTTGCATAACATCCATTTGTATCTGTAACAGTAATTATAAAAT
This sequence comes from uncultured Bacteroides sp., assembly GCA_964646395.1. GTDB lineage: Bacteria > Bacteroidota > Bacteroidia > Bacteroidales > JACABE01 > JACABE01. The sequence goes on along the minus strand of CAZYEM010000075.1, from coordinate 9,108 downwards.
TGCCTTGTAATAAGTTGTCTAAATTTGGAGTTGTTGCACCATTTGACCATAAAAAAGTAAATGGATTTGTTCCAAAGCTTATCTGTGTATGAATAAATCCATTAGGTAATCCACATTGACTGTTTTGTGAGGTTAATTGCAAAATAGGAGGAGGATTCATTTGAATAACTTTAAAAGCTGAATCGGAACAACCTTTATCAGTAAATGAAATTAAAATTGCTTGATAGTTAGTATTATTATTATATAAATGAGTTGGATTTTTTATTGTCGAAAATGAGTTATCACCAAAATCCCATTGATATAGAACACTATCTGAGCCATTGATAGTTGAATTATTATTAAATAAAACGGGAAAACTGTTACAATTAGGATTTGTAGTAAATTCGGCATGAGGTGTTGCAAAAATTAACAATGATTTTGTGGTATCTTTAAAACATCCTGCAGAGCTATATACTTTTAAATTAACAATATAACTTCCAGTTGTATCGAAAAAATAAATTGGATTTTTAATAAATGCACTATCCCCATTACCAAATTCCCATATATAATCAGTTATAGTAAATGGAGTAGCGATAATTGCCTGTGAATTAAAACTTACAGCTTTCCCTTCACATGAGTTTGGAGCAATAAAACTTGTAATTATTGGAGGAATATTTGAGTATCTTGTTACTATTAAAGTATCGTTATTTGGATTATCATCATTATTGGATGTGAACCAAATTTTGAAAATATAGGTTCCTGTTGCAGTTAGGTTTACAGTAACAGGGAAGGTATGTATCAAATCATTAACTATTGCACCATGTATTGTATCAAAAACTATTTGTCCGTTATTAACCTGATATGCAATAGTTAAGTCAGTAAAAGGAATATCTCCATATTGTTTAAGATAAACTTTAACCGAATCATTTGCACTATGTGTACAAGCTAAAGTTGGATTTATTAATTCTGTAATTCCAAAATCTACCTTAAATTCCACAGCACCAATATCAGGTGCAGATAAATTTCTTAATATATCATATATATCTACTACAACGTCAGGATATAACAATCCTGCACCATTTATAAATCTTTGGTTGGGTCTCAGATTTGTTTCTGAAACATAATATGGGTTAATAAACATTGAGTTAGCATCTCCAGATAATAATGTTGCCCAAACAGATAATGTATCATAAGTTAGATTATTAAACCAGGCAATTTTTTTTAAAGGTGAAAAATAAACATTATAATCCCAAGATGTATTTTGTGGTAAAGTATTGATATATGAAGCATAACCATTTCCAATATTACAAAATATATTATCTTTAATTGTATGATTGTTTCCTCCGATTATTTCTAAACAACGTCCATTGACATAATCTGTTGAAGTTATATTGATACTATTATGAATAATATTAAGAAATGCAGAGTTCCCATTAATTACAATTCCTCTGGCAGTGCCTAATCCTCCAATATTTATAAAATTATTAGCAATCAGATGTTTATCTCCACTTACAATAATACCGGATGATTGAGTTAATGAGAGTATTTTATTTTGAATAATTTTTAATCCGTTTCCTAAAACATTAATTCCGATAATAGAGATGGAGCTATCAATCTTGTTTTGTCTAACTACTCCACTATCACCACTAACATTTATACCAACTGCTTTTGTTTTGATATGATTTCTAAATATTGAATCATTTAAAGTGCTTAATTTACAGTGAATTCCAGTTTTAAAATTTGAAATATCATTACTGTCAATTTTAATATTTCTGCAGGTATCATCTAATAAAATTCCACAATTCATTAATATTGAAATGTTACTGATTCTGTTTGATTTAATATGAATATTTTCCCCATTTTTTAAATCAATTGAGTGATACCCGTTTGATTTTATAATATTCTTATCAATTTTTATATTTTTACAAAAATTTACTTGTACCGGCATTGTATAATTTCCTTCAATAAATCGGTTTTTTAGAATGAATAAATTTTCGGAATTACTTGCTTTTATTGCAGTCATTGCTTTATTTCCATTACTTGAATAGCAATTAATTATCGTATCAGATTTACAAGAGTCAATAGTAATATTCTGGAAAATAGAATCAATGGAATTCATTAAAAATCCACACGAATCAATATTAATAAATTTACTTTTTTTAATCTCAATATTATATATATTCTTGTTGTTTTTAAGATTAATATAATTGGTTTCCAAATTTGGACTTCCAAGGATATGTATATTTTTATTTTTCAGATTTGAATTGGAAATAGTTATTAAAGAATCTAATCCAGAAGAGTTTACGAGTATATTATGTAAAATGCAACTATCAAGCTTTATTAATTTACAGTGTTTATTAATGATAATATTATGTAAGCCATTACTTCTTAATATGCTTAATTTTAATAAATTGAAATTAATTACACTATCCAGATTAATTGTAAAATCATTTTGTGGGTCAAGATTTGGATAAGTTAAAATAACAGAATCTGAATTATTGTTTTCAGAAATAAATGTTATTGAGTTGATTAAATTGTTTCCCATTACTGGTCCAATCTTTATTCTTTCGTTATATATTCCATTACGCACTTTGAAAATTACAGGGCAACTAATTCCTGAGAGATTTAATGCATTTGCAGCTTCGGTAAAATTAATAAAATTTGGATTATTGCCACCAATTGTATAAATACCACATAAAGGCAAAGAAATTTTATCAAATTTAGCAGTATCATTATGTAAATTACAATCTGCATTATTATTGGGTTGTGATGTCCAACATTTTATATCAACAGAGGAAACTCCTGCTTGAAACGTGAAGTTTCCAATTGTAACTGGAGTTACTGCACCACTTGGTAAATTTCCAACCCAATTATAAATAGAAGGTTGGGTAATATTATTTACACTATATTTAATTTTTACAGATGTAAGAGTTTGTATTCCATTGTTTTGTAAAAGAACTGTAATAGGAAAAACTGTAACAGGCATATTATGTAAAACACCTATTAATGAATCAATTCCAGCATCTATTGAGCAGGGAATGAATTCTTTTGCACCAATATCCGGTGGATTTGAATGAATAGTTGAGTCAATATCCCTGATTACATTAATATCATTCAGCCCAGCTTCATTTAATTGAATTTGATTTATTTGCAGATTTGTATCCGAAGAATAGAATGGGTTAATGTTTTTTGATTGCGAATCAAATCCTGTTGTATTATTCCATTCATTTAGTGTTGTATAGTTATTATTTTGATTTCGAATTATAAATTGCCCCCTACTAAAAAAGCAGTTATTGTTTGAATTAGATTGAATTAAACTATTATTTGCTATTACACTGTAACCCATTCCATTATTTTTGAATATGTTACTTAATAAATTAATTCCCTTCGAAGCATTAATTAATAGCGGAATAGCATATTGAGGATCTTCACCTGTAATATGTATATTGTTGAATTTTAATGTAATATTTGTGTCAGTAGCAGATAATTTAATACCTATGCTTTCTGTATATCCATTTGAATGCAAATAATTATTACTTAATATTACATTTGAAGCATTGTTGTAAAATGCAACACCTTCAAAAATATTCGTTATCCTATTTTCCGAAAATACAGAATTATCCGATTGATTAATAATTCCATTACCATAGGAGATATTATTTATCTTGTTTCTTTTTATTTTTCCGTTTCTTCCACGAATCTTTATTCCAAATCCTTTTCCATTTAATATTTCATTGTTATAGATCAAATCATTATTACTATTTGTAAAAATATCTAGTCCATTATTAAAGTTAATAATTTTGTTGTTTAGTATTTTTATCAAATTTAAAGTTGAAGTATCTGTTGTAATTCCAACTCCATCATTAATTAATGTTGAATATATTATATTTTCTGAAACCGTAATTATATCAGATAGCAAAAATTTAATTCCAATTCTTTGTACTCCTGAATACAGTTCGATCTTATTTTTAATAATAAAAATTTCTTTACAAGAATCAGCGTAAATTCCAAATTCATTAATTACATTTGAATTATTTAAATATGAATTCTTAATTGTAAAAAATTTATTATTTAATAGATTTATATTTTTAGTGCTTACCGGACTCAAAATTGTATCATAATTTATAATTATATTATTTGAATTTCTAATATCAACGACAGGTAAGTTTGAAATGCCAGTAATCATATTTGAATCTGATTGTATATTAGAACAGTAAGAATAAAAAAGATCTTTTGTTTTGTTTTTTATAAACTTAATATTTTTAGAAAATCCATTTTGATTATGTTTGATATTGACAATATTATGAAAAATATTTTTGTTAATGTATAAAATTGAGTCTAGATCAGTTGAAAATAGATTGCCAATTTGATTTCCAATAAAGCTTACATTGCCACATTTATTTACTAAGTTGATGTCAATTAAGCCACTATCTCGATAAATAGTTAAATTTTTAAAAATTATATTTTTACAACTATCTAATTTTAAGGTATAATCATTATTTGGATCAAATGGAATATAAATCAAATTTACACTGTTAAAATTTCCATTTTCCGATTCAAAAGTTACTGTATTAATGAAACTGGAACCTTCAATATTTTTTATTAAAATATGTTCCTTGTAAATTCCTGTTCTTACTTTAAATACAACAGGGCAGGAAATACCAGCTTCATTCAATGCATTTACAGCATCATTAAAATTATAGAAATTAGGATTAATTCCTCCAATTGTATAAACTCCACATAATTTCAAACTTAAATCCTTTATTATTGCAGTATCATTATAGATATTGCAATCAGCTGAATTATTGGGTTGAAAAGTCCAAGCTTTAATTTGGTAGGTTGTAGAAGGAGGGAAGTTGAAATTTCCTATGTTTACAGTAGTTGTTTGACCTTGAAGTAAATTTCCTGTCCAATTATATGTTGTTTGAGAAATTCCATTTATTGACCATGCAATTTTGGTAGATGTAAGTGCATTATTTCCATGATTTTGTAATTCAACCTTAATTGAATATGATGAATTACTGATTGGGTTTTTTAAACCATAAAATCTATGAATTCCAGCATCAATCATACAAGCTGTATATTCTGTTGCTCCAATATCAGGAATTGTTCGGTTTGCATAAAAAATATCATTTGCAATTGAAGGAATTGCTATTGCTGTATTGAAAAGTTTTATCTGATTATTTTTAAGTATGTTATCTGTTTGATAAAAAGGATTATAATCTAATGAATGTTGGTCGTTAACTGTAAAATTTTTCCAAATTGCTAATGAGTCATAAATTATACCGGAATGGGAAATATATTTTCGTTTGAAACTAAAATAATCATTATAATCCATTATTAAAGATGTTGGAATATTTCTGAAATATACTGAATAACCGTAACCTTTATTTGAAAAAATATTGTTTTTAATGTTACAATTATTTCCACCAAATATTTCTAGTGCTATTCCGTTATTTTTATCAATACTATTGATATTTATGCTGTTAAAGTAGACATTTGAGTTTGTTAAAGAAGTATCCATTACAATTCCTTTAGCGTTTCTCAAACCGCCTGCATGAAAAAAGTTATTAAAAATAGAATTACTATTACCACTAATTTTCAGGCAACTACCTTCATTTACATTTATTACTTTGTTATATGAAAAAATAGAATTATTTATTTTTAAATCAACTCCATTACCAAAAATAATTTTATCAAAAGTGTTATTTGTAATTGTTCCTATACAATTACTTAATTTAAGAAAAAGAGTGTCAATATCGAAAATAGTATTATTTAATATATTGATGTTAATAATGTTACTGGCTTCAATTCCTTTTTGGATATGGGAGATTAAATTTCCATTTATATTAATTCCATAAGTATTTGAATTTAAACCTTGTGTTTTTATTCCTATAATTTTACCATAAGAATCTAAGCTCGTTATTTTATTATCCTTAATAAATATTGAATCAGAATTAATAATATTAATTCCTGTTTCTGTTACATTTGAATTTAAGCCAATTGTAAATTGAAAACGATTAGATTTGATTATTGAATTTGTATTTGAACTTAAGATAAGGCAAGAAACATTAGAACAGAAAGAAGCTGAGAATAAATTTGAATCAATAATACTTTTATTACATGATGTTAATATTAATCCAGGTCCAGGATATCCTAAGGTAGTTATGTCAAAATTATTACGTTTAGCTATAATATTATTTACGTAATTAATTGTAAAAGGAATTATTTTTACAGTATTGCTATCAATTATCAGATTTGTAAGTTTTGAAATTGTAATTGGCTGTAAAATAGTATTTTTGATGAATGTAAAGTTTGTGCTTCCTAAATTGGATTTATTTATTCTTATATTTCCATTTAGTTTATTTTTATTAAAAAAGAAATTATTATCAATTGATAAGTCTTCAAAATCAATGAATTGCAAATTATTTTCATCAAAATTTACATTATTACAATTATTTTTTACAATTATGTTAAAAACGCCACCTTGACGGGCAATAAACATTTTTTTGAAAGAAATATTATCAATACCATTTAGAAGTAAAGTATAATCATTTGTGGGATCGTACATTTGATAAAATAATTTACATAAATCAGTGTTTCCGCTTTCCGATTCAAATTTTACAGTATTTGCAGTAGAACTTCCTAAAACTTCATTTAATGTAATATGTTCATTATAAATACCATCTCTTACTTTAATAACTACCGGACAAGTAATACCTGAATAGTTTAAACCATTTGCAGCAGATTGAAAATCAGGGTAATTTGGATTTGATCCACCTAATGTATAGCTGCCACATAATGATGTGTAAATTACTTGTTTTATTGTATCATTCAATGCATTCATATCATTACTTCCGTTAGGATATGAAGTCCAGATTTTAAAATTGTAAATATTTCCCGAAGTTAAATTAAGGCTTCCGATATTAATGTTGTTGGCTATTTGATTAAAATTTAAGTTTCCACTCCAGTTAAATGGAGATTGAATTATATTATTAACCATCCAATTAATTGTTACATTTGAGATTGGTGTATATCCAAAATTTTTGATATTTATTTTAATTGTTTGATTACCTGCTCCTAAAGGCATGTTTGGAGAAGTTAATTGGGTTACACCCATATCTTTCAAAATAGGTGCATAAATTTTAATATTATCAATTATCCAATAACCAGATCCATTTCCGCTCCATTTAAATCTTACTTTTGTATTTGAGATTCCTCCGGCAAATGTTGATATATCAACAACTTCAGTTTTAACAACTGTAATATTACTATCAATTGTAAATACCTGATTCCATGTGCTCCCATTAAAAACTTCCACAACTCCTTGATTTGATGGCGTTTTTTTAAAGAGATAATCAAAAAATAAATAAATATGATTATTTGAAGATGCATCAACTGAAGGAGAAGTTAAGTAAACAATTTCATTTCCTCCTGTTATTGAGTAGGTTTCGCTATCAAAAATAGCAAATGGTATGGTTATTGGATAATTAAAACTTCTATTTCCGGGATTATCAAAATGCCATTTATCATTTGTTACTCCAGTTTGAGTATTTGTTGTCCAATTGATTGGAGGAATAATTACTGATGAACTTGAAAAGTCTTCATTTAATAAATATAATTGAGCATTTATATTGTTTATCGGTAATAGAAAGCTAATAATTAATACGGTAAATAACTTTTTCATGTAAAATGTTCATAGTAAACAAACTGAAATATTATTTATAAGACAATATTAAGTAAAAAAAGGTTGTTAAAAGATAAAATTTAAGTTAGTTGTCTGAGAAAATTAATAATAAGAAATTATCTCATTTAACTAAATGATTTAAAAATAATGTAGTATTTAAAAATATGCTTAAATGTATCTGAATTATTTTATTGAATTGGTGCTTGGTTTAGTAATAACCAATAAAATCCAATTTCTTTTACTGCTATCATAAATTTTTCAAAATCAATTGGTTTGGTAATGTAGCTATTTACTCCTAATTGATAACTTTCAATTATATCTGATTCTTCATTTGATGAAGTTAAAACTACAACAGGAATACTTTTAAGATTTACATCATTTTTAATTACTTTTAATACTTCTAAGCCGTCAATTTTCGGTAACTTCAAATCAAGAAAAATAACCTTTGGATTATCTTTTTTATTTCTATTAATATATTTCCCTCTTAAAAATAAAAAATCCAAAGCCTCTTCACCATCTTCAACCAGAAAAATTCTATTTGCCAAATTATTTTTCTTTAATGCTCTGAGGGTCAATTCAGCATCTGTAACATTATCTTCAACAATCAATATGTCAACCTCATTATTCATATCCATTTCATTTTGTTTATATGGTTAATATTACACAAATATAATATAAACAAAACCAAGATGTATTTTTTTTAATGAGATATTTTTTTTAAATTATAAATGAATAATTTTTATATTTAAATATCAATATTTTACAATTAAAATCTGATTTAAAAAATTAATCTTTTTATTAAAATAGTTTCGTCATTTTCACTTTTTATAAATCCCATTTTTTTTAGATATTTTGAGTGAGATTTTGAATAAGTTTGACTACAAAGCTTTTCATAACCGAGTTTGGAAAAATAGTAAAGATTGTTTTTATATAAAAATTTCCCAGGTTTTTGATCTCGATATTGAGGAATTACAAAATCCAACCCTATTTTTAGTGTTTTTTGATTTTCCTCATGAGCCAAAACTACACCTGCAACTGACATATTGCAAAGAATTAATATACTTAGCTTATTTAATTCGGGTTTAAATGTAAAACCGGGAAAAAACTTTTCAATATCATTTTTGTGAAAATCAAGAAAAGCTTCTAAATAATTATTAGTACTATTTACTTCCAGAAGCCTGAAATAGTCTTTATTAGCATACATTTTCAGTAGATAATAAATATCGATGCATACAATAAATCCATTAAGCATTGCAACAGGAAATGCATTAATTATAAATCCATAAATAGAAAATAATGCTGCTCCAAAAAGATTAATCCATCTTAGTTTTTGTATTGAGTTCATTAGCATAGAAGTAGCTATCACTACTGATGCTATATATCCGATCCATTGATACATAAATTATTGTTTTTTTTAATTTAAGGGACTCTTAAAAATTGTT
>CAZYEM010000074.1:0-16002 GCA_964646395.1 uncultured Bacteroides sp. | reverse complement strand
AAAAAAGTCTTGCAAAAATTGCAAGACTTTAAATGTTATTACGTTGACCTACCAGGATTCGAACCTAGACAGACAGTACCAAAAACTGTTGTGCTACCATTACACAATAGGTCAATCTCGTTTGAGGCTGCAAAATTAATATATTTTTTTCTAATTACAAAAGAAAAATATTAATATTTAAATTGGTTTTATTAATATCTTGGCTTCCAACATATCATGCATTGCATATTTAACTCCTTCTCTGCCTAAACCTGAGTCCTTTATGCCACCATAGGGTGCATGATCAACTCTAAATGTTGGTACGTCATTTATAACAACCCCTCCTACTTCTAATTCATTAAAGGCAATATTCATTTCGTCAATTGAATCAGTAAAAACACCTGATTGCAACCCATAAATACTGTCGTTTATAAACTTAATAGCATCCGTATAATATTCATACGATTCCAAGGTAACAACCGGTCCAAAAACTTCTAATGCACAAACTTTCATATCTTTTTTGGTTTCTGTGAGTACAGTTGGTGGATAAAAACAACCTTTTCTGATTCCACCACAAATTACTTTTGCTCCGTTTTCTATCGCTTCATTTACCCATTCTTCAACCCGTATAGCATTGCTTTCATCTATCATTGATGCAATATCAGTATTTAAATTTAACGGATCTCCTATTATAAGTTTATTAACTGCTTCCTTAAACTTAGTAACAAAAATATCAAAAATGCTATTATGTATATAAAAACGTTGGGCATGAATACAAACCTGACCAGAATATGCAAAACCACCAACGATACATTTAGCAACAGCATTTTCTATATCAGCACTTTGAGTAATAATAACTCCTGCATTTCCTCCCAATTCCAAAACAACTTTTTTCTTCCCTGCATCTGCCTTCATTTTCCAACCCACTTCCGGCGATCCTGTAAAAGTAAGTAACTTAAATCTTTCGTCTGTTACTAATAAATTACCGGTTTTTCTATCCATCGGCAGTATCGAAAGGGCTCCTTTCGGTAGCGATGTTTTGTCAACAATTTTGGCAAATTCCAATGTAGAAAGTGGTGTTGATGTTGCAGGTTTTAATATAATTGGACATCCAGCAGCAATAGCAGGTGCAATTTTATGTATGGCAAGGTTTATTGGAAAATTAAAAGGAGCGATACCGGCAACCAATCCAACCGGGAAATATTTAACCCAGGCTTCTTTGCTCTTACCAGCTAATGTCCAATCAATTGAAAGATATTCTCCTTCTATTCGTTTTGCTTCTTCTGCAGCAACTATGATGGTTTGAATTGCCCTGTCAATTTCACCATTAGCATATTTCAATGGTTTACAGGCTTCCATTGATAAAATCATTGCAAGATGGTTTTTATTCTTTTTCATTTCATCGGCAATTTGCATAAGAATGGCATATTTTTCAAACGAAGCTAAGCTCTTCATAATAGGTAATGCATTTTGTGCTGCACGAATTGATTTCTCTAGCACTTCTTCTTCTGCATAATAAGTCTTGGCAAAAACACTTGAATTGTAAGGATTTATAACATTTAGCGACTTATTGGTTTCAATAAATTCACCACCAGCGTATATTTTATAATTTTCCATAAAAACGAATTTAAAATTATCTCACAAAATTAATATTTTTATTTGAAAAGGATGCATATTTTGCATAAAATACACATTTTTAGCAACAAGTAACGGCTAATATTATTGATTTAAAAACTTCTGGATAAAGATAAATTGTAAGTTTTTTTTATTATTTTTACAAAACTAAAAATTCAAAAAAATAAATCTATAAATTTTTGGTTTTCATAAAAAAAGACAATTTGCTACATCAGTAAATTAAAAAAAATTAATTTGTAATATAAAAAAAATGTCGACTTTTACTCATTTACATGTACATACACAATATTCTATTTTAGATGGTGCAGCTAAAATAAAACAATTAATTGCCAAAGCTAAATCATTAGACATGAAAGCATTGGCAATAACAGATCATGGAAATATGTATGGTACACTTGAGTTCTTTAATGAGGCTAAAAACAAAGGGATCAAGCCAATAATTGGTTGTGAAATGTATGTTGCCGATGGAAGTCGTTTTGAAAAAAAGGGTCGTGAGGACAGAAGTGGATTTCACCTTATCTTATTAGCAAAAAACAAAATTGGTTATCAGAATTTAGCACGCTTAAGTTCGTTAGGATTCAAAAAGGATAGTTTTTATTATACACCCCGCATTGATAAAGATTTGTTAAAGCAATACAGCGAAGGATTAATAGCATCAACTGCTTGCTTGGGAGGCGAGATTCCCTATAATATATTACATGTTGGTATTGAAAAAGCAGCACAAGCTGTTAAAGAATATATTGATATTTTTGGTGACGATTTTTATTTAGAATTACAAAACCATGGCATTCCCGAACAGCGGAAAGTTAATGAAGCTATGCAAGAATTAGCTAAACAATTTAATCTTAAATGCATAGCAACCAATGATGTGCATTTTATAAATGCAATAGATTCCCAACCTCATCACATTTTGATTTGTTTAAATACAGGTAAAGACTTCGATGATACATCTTCTATGCACTATACTGGTGAAGAATACCTTAAATCGGAAGAAGATATGATTGCTTTGTTTCCCGAATATCCGGAAGCAATTACAAATACACAGGATATTGTAGATAAAATTGAGAATTATGAACTTAAAAGAGATGTAATATTACCTGTTTTCCCTTTACCAGAAGGATTTACATCTGAAATGGAATTCTTAAGACATTTATCATATATAGGTGCTGAAAAAAAATATGAAAACTTTAATGAGGAAGTTAAAGATCGGTTGGATTTCGAATTGTCAGTTATAGAATCCATGGGATTTCCAGGTTATTTTCTTATTGTACAGGATTTTATTAACAGAGCTCGTGAAATGGATGTAATGGTTGGACCTGGCAGAGGTTCGGCTGCTGGATCGGTTGTAGCTTATGCTATTGGAATTACAAATATTGACCCTATAAAGTATAGTTTGCTTTTTGAACGATTTTTAAATCCTGAGAGAGTTTCGATGCCCGATATTGATATTGACTTTGATGATGAAGGCAGAGATCGGGTTTTGAAATATGTAGTTGAAAAGTATGGAGAAGATAAAGTAGCACAAATAGTTACATTTGGAACTATGGCAGCTAAATCTTCTATTAGGGATGTGGCAAGAGTTTTAAAATTGCCTTTACAGGAATCGGATAGATTAGCAAAATTGGTTCCTGAAACTGCTGGTGTTACTCTCGATAAAGCTTTTGAGGAAGTAAAGGAACTTGAAGATGCCCGCAAAAATGGAGATGCAATTGTTAAAAAAACATTGGAATTTGCAAGGATTTTAGAAGGATCTGCCCGTCATACAGGCACTCACGCCTGTGGAGTAATTATTGGTCCCGACGATTTAATGAATTATATCCCTCTAAGTACATCAAAAGACTCCGATTTAATGGTCTCTCAATATGAAGGCACACTCATTGAATCGGTAGGCATGCTGAAAATGGATTTTCTTGGTCTTAAAACACTTTCCATCATTAAATCGGCAATTAATAATATTTACAAAAGGCATAAAATTAAAATTAATATTGATACTATTCCAATTGATGATTTAAAAACATTTGAACTTTATCAAAAAGGGGATACCGTTGGAACTTTTCAGTTTGAATCAGAAGGAATGCGAACATATTTGAAGGACTTAAAGCCAACGAGTCTTGAAGATCTTATAGCAATGAATGCATTGTATCGTCCAGGCCCAATGCAATTTATACCAACCTTTATTAATAGAAAACAAGGTAAAGAAAAAACCGAATATCCGCATGAAATGCTTGAAGGAATCCTAAAACCTACTTATGGTATAATGGTTTATCAGGAGCAAATTATGCAAACTGCTCAAATTATGGGTGGTTACAGTTTAGGAAGAGCTGACGTACTTCGCCGAGCTATGGGAAAGAAAAAGGCAGAAGTAATGAAAGCTGAACAAGAACAATTTGTTAAAGGTGCTGTCATTCAAGGCATTAATGAAAGTAAAGCCATCGAAATTTTTGAAGTGATGGAAAAATTTGCTCAATATGGATTTAATCGATCTCACTCTGCAGCATACTCATTGGTAGCATATCAAACGGCCTACCTGAAATCTCATTACCCCGCAGAATATATGGCGGCTGTTTTAACACATAACTTAAATGATATAAAAAAAATTACATTCTTTACTGACGAATGTAATCATCTCAAAATTCAGGTTCTGGGTCCTTGTATAAATGAAAGTGAAATGAACTTTACTGTTAATAAAAAGGGTGAAATTCGCTTTGGTATGGCGGCTATTAAGGGTGTTGGGGAGTCTGCTGTATATTCAATTATTGAGGAGCGTGAAAAAAACGGTCCTTTCAAAAGTATTTTTGATTTAGCAAAAAGAGTGAATCTAAGGACAGTTAATAAAAGAAATCTGGAAGCTTTGGCTTATGCCGGAGCTTTCGATACATTTGAAGATACACATAGAGCACAATACTTTTATCAGGAAAAACCCGAAGATATTAACTTTTTAGAAAAAGTTGTCCGCCATGCCTCTCAATATCAAAATGGTTTAAATTCAGCCCAACATTCACTTTTTGGAAATTCTGAAGAAATGGAAGTATCTGATCCTCCAATGCCAGTAGTTTCTGCATGGTCGAGAGTTGAGCAATTAAAAAAAGAGAAAGAAGTTGCTGGATTTTATCTTTCCGGTCATCCATTAGATGATTTTAAAATAGAAATCCAGAATTTCTGCAATATTGAAATTGAAAACTTGCAAGACCTGAAAAGCCTTAGAGGAAAAGAGTTGAAATTCGCAGGAATTATATCTTCAGTTTCGCACCGCACCACCAAAAATGGAAAACCAATGGGTTCTTTTATACTTGAAGATTATAACAGCACTTATAATTTAGCTATGTTTTCTGACGATTATTTAAAATTCAAGCATTTTCTTATCGAAGGAGCTTCAATTTATATTAAAGCCACTGTTAAAAATCGCTACAATTCTGATGATCAGTTTGAACTGAAAATAAATCATATCACGCTTTTAGTTGAAATAATTGAAAAATATACAAATAAGATTACGTTACGAATACCATTAAGTGAGATAAATAATCAAAACATCGAAAAAATAAAACACAGTATTAAAAAACATAAAGGAAATACAAAATTAGTTGTACAAGTTTCCGATTCAGGGGAAAAACACATGACTATCGATCTTTTTGCCCGTAATACAGGAGTTTACGCATCTGATTTTGTAAAATCATTTGATGGAAATATGGATATTAAATTTAAATTAGAATAAAAAACAATTAATAATTAAAAGATTTTTTTGAACAATACAAAAATGTTGTATGTTTGTAAAAGAAAACAATTAATAAAAAAATAATTATGGCAATAGCAATTACAGATGCAAATTTCGAGGAAATTGTATTAAAATCAGACAAACCGGTGATTATTGACCTTTGGGCAGAATGGTGTGGACCATGCAGAATGGTAGGACCTATTATTGAAGAAATGGCAGTTGAATTTGAGGGTAGGGCTGTAATAGGGAAACTTGATGTAGATAGTAATCCAGAAACTACCTCTCGTTATGGAATTAGAAATATTCCAACAATATTATTCATTAAAAATGGGGAAATTGTTGACAAACAAGTTGGTGCAGTTCCTAAAAACGTTCTGATACAAAAACTTGAAGCTTTACTATAGATTAAAATTAATATATTTTAATGCCTGAAAAAACAATTGATAAGAGCCAAATAGAAGCATTTGGCTCTTTAGAATTTATTGCAAAACAAGTAGTTGAAGGGTTTATTACAGGATTGCATAAAAGCCCTTTGCATGGATTTTCTGTGGAATTTGCTGAACATAAACTCTATAATCCCGGAGAGTCTATCAAACATATTGATTGGAAATTATTTGGACGAACAGAAAAGTTATTTACAAAAAAATATGAGGAAGAAACCAATTTGAGATGTCAAATTGTTATTGATAATTCATCCTCAATGTATTTCCCATTCAATGAAACAAAAAAAGATAACCTTACTAAAATTATTTTCTCTGTTTATTCAGCTGCTGCTATAATGCAGATGCTTAAGAAACAAAGAGATGCTGTTGGTGTCACCTTATTTTCAGATGACATTGAAGAACAAACTCAATGCAAATCCACCACAACACATCACAAACTTATTTACAGCATTTTAGAAAAAACATTGATTCCGATATCAATAGAAACAAAGAAAAAAACATCTACTGCTAAAGCTTTACATCAAATTGCAGAAAGTATTCACAAACGCTCACTGATTATTATTTTTAGTGATATGTTTGAAAACGTAGGAAAAACAGAAGAAATGTTTCAATCACTTCAACATCTGAAACATAACAAACACGAAGTTATTCTTTTTCATGTTGTTGATAAAAAGAAAGAAATTGATTTTGAATACGAAAACCGTCCTTATAAGTTCATTGATTCAGAAGACGGTAAGGAATTAAAAATTAATCCTTCAGAAGTTAAAGAAAACTATATCAAATCAATTAAAGAATTTGAAAACGAATTAAAAATGAAATGTGCCCAATATAAAATAGACTTTGTTGAAGCAGACATAAATCAGGGATTTTATCAAATTCTTTATCCATATCTTTTGAAAAGGCAAAAATTAAACTAGTAAATGGTTTAATAACAATCTATTATTCATAAAAAAAATTAAAATATAATTATTTTAAAATAATTATATTATATTTGCACAAAATTTTGACAATTAATTATTAATATTTTAATTTATAATACTATGAGAAACACGAGTCTTAGGATTTTAACAGCCTTGTTTTTAGTTAGCGTATTGGTTTCAAGTTGCGGTTTAAGCAAAATGGTAAAGAAATACGGTGAGGTTAAGTATGAAGTAACCCCTAATCCATTAGATGTTAACGGCGACAAGGTATCTGTTACAATCAAAGGCAGAATTCCTGCCGGTTATTTCAACAAAAATGCCGGTGCTTTTATTCAACCAGTTTTAAAATATGAAGGTGGAAGCACTCCATTAAAAGCGTTTTACTTAAAAGGTGAAAAAGTTCAGGGAGAAGGTACAACAATTAACAGCAAAACAGGTGGTTCATTTACTTATACTGATGTAATTGACTATAAACCTGAAATGAATAAATCTCAATTGGTTGTTAATCCTGTTGCTCATTTAGCAAAAGAACCTCTAAAAGAAAGTACAACCAGAGAAAATGCAAAAACAATGAAAAAAGCTGTTGAATTAGGTGAAACTAAATTAGCAGATGGTATCATTTATACATCTCAAAGAATTAATCCGGTTGGGACAGCAATAACTGTTGCGGATGGATATGAAAAACAAACTATTATAAGCAAAAAGGCAAATATTTATTATTTGGTTGATCAATCCAATTTAAATTTAAAAATTGAATTAAATAAAAACGAGCAAGCTAAAACTGCTTTAAAGGACATAAATGATTTTATTAACCAGAATTGGATAATTAATAACATAGACATTACTGCATGGGCATCACCAGAAGGTGAAGCTAAACGTAATGCTAATTTATCTTCAGACAGAGCAAAAACAGCAAATAAATATACTGAAGAACAAATAGATAATTTTATAAAAGTAATAGCTAAAAAAACTAAGGTTAAAGTAAAAGACTTGAAAAAAATTGTCAATTATAACATTAAGGCAAATGGTGAAGATTGGGATGGTTTTTTAGCTTCATTGGAAAAATCTGATATTAAGGAAAAAAACACAATGATTAATGTTATTAAAGCTCAAGCTGACAGAGATAGAAGAGAACAGGAAATGAGAAATATGACTGTTATTTTCCAACAAGTAGAAGAAAAAATTCTTCCTCCATTAAGAAGAGCTGAAATTATCGTTAACTTTCTTGAACCTAAAAAAACAGACGAAAAAATTGCAATGTTATCAACAACTTATCCTGATTCATTGGATAACAAAGAGTTATTATATGCTGCTTCCTTAACTAAAGATTTAAATACTCAATTAAAAATATACAAATCAGCTACTACTGTTTATCCTCAAGATTGGAAAGGATATAATAATGCAGCTTATGTATTGATTAACCAAGGAAATATGAATGAAGCTTCCTCTTTTTTAGAAAAAGCTAATACTTTATCACCAAACAATTCGGCTGTAATTAACAATTTAGGTGTTGTTTCATTAATGAAAAAAGATTACAAAGCTGCAAAATCTTATTTTGAAACAGCTAAGAACTTAGGTGCTAATGAAAATTATAATATGGGAGTTATAATGATTAAAGAAGGTAACTATTCAGGTGCAATTAATTCATTTGGAAATACTACCTGCGATTATAATGTAGCTTTAGCTAATGTATTAAACGGAAATATTGCTGCTGCAGTTGGTGCAATTGAATGTGCTCCTAAAGATGCTCAAAGTTATTATTTGGCTGCAATTATTTCGGCCAGAAATAATAATGCTAATATGGTTTACGAAAATCTTAAAAATGCTATTGCAAAAAATGCTTCTTATAAAGCCCAGGCAAAAGATGATTTGGAATTTGCAAAATTTGCAAATAATGCTGAATTTTTAAATGCTATAAAATAAATAAAAATACAATTCTTTTTTAAAAGCTCCTATATGGAGCTTTTTTATTTTAAAATTATGATTTAAATGAACAAATTCATTGTTTTAAAGTTTTATTTTAATATAATTATAAAAAATTTACATTTTAGCATATTTTTTGATTAATTTTGTAAAAATTTAGTTAGAAAACCATTTAATTTATATACCTATGAAAAAAATATTATTACTAATTACCATTGCTTTTTTTGGAATCCAATTTAAAGCAAATAGTCAAAATGCAGAAAAAGGGAAAATTTTAGACAATTGGTCTTTAAATGTTAACGGAGGCTTAAGCTTGTTTTGGGGAGACTTGAGACAATACAAAATCTATCCTCTTTCAACTTTTGAAAACGAGAGAAATGCTGCCTTTGGTGCTATCTTATCAAAAAAGCTGAATTCTACTTTTGAAATAAGAGGCCAATTCATCAGAGGAAATCTTTCCGGAACCAAAAGGTCAATCAATACCCATTTTGAAGGACAGTTTAATGAATATAACATTAATGCTACCATTAACTTCAGCAGATTAATTTACGGAGATAATCCATGCAGAAGATTAAATTTGTACGGTATCGGTGGAATCGGTTTTGTTGACTTCAGAACTGTTAAAAAACAATTAGGAAGTCATAAATATATATCCAGTATTGGATATTCATCAAACGGAACTGTAAAGGAAAAAATGCAAACGGAAACTATAATACCAGTTGGTTTTGGTGCTAAATATAGAATAGACTCGAGATTTGAGGTGAATTTTGAACATATATGGACTATAGCCAATACTGATGATATTGATGCTTCTCAAGGAGGATTCAAATATGATGTCTTAACCTACTCTTCATTAGGCTTAAGTTATAGATTTAACTTCAGAAATAATCCTACTGTTTTTGCTGATTGTGGAGATTATACCAGTTCAAGAACTAAAAAGGGAACTTTGGGTGAAGGTGCTGTTTATGACGATTCTGCAAAAAAAGCTGAAAGAGACTCTTTAAATGCTAAACTTAAAGAACTTGAAAACAAGGTTAACTCACAAGATTCTAAAGTAAAGGATCTTGAAAACAAAGTTAAAGAACTTGAAAATAAACCTGCACCAGTTGTTGTTCCTACAGACAATCCAAATCAACCTAGTATTAATATTGAAGCCTTAAAACGCGATATTTACAAATCAATACTTGATACTTTAAGAAAAACAAATCCAACCACAATTATTAGTGCAGGATATTTGCAATTCTCTATATTCTTTGATGTAAACAAATTTAACATTAAAGAAGAAGAAATGAAAAAAGTTGCTTCAATTGCTGAGTATATGAAGAATGATAAAAGTCTAAGAATTAAAGTAGTAGGCAATGCCGACCAAAGTGGTTCTGATGAATATAATGACTATTTGAGTAAAAAACGTGCCGAAGCAGTTTACAATACATTAATCAATAAATTCAGTATAGAAAACAACAGACTTTCACTTGATAGCAAAGGGAAACGTGACCCTTTCTCTAAGGAACATTTTTCTGTAAACAGAAGAGTAGATTTTATTAAAGAATAATTTATATTATATTCGAATAAAAAAAAGCGTTGTAAATTTTACAACGCTTTTTTTTTAAAACTTTATTTTATACCAGAATGTATTTTCTTTTGCCTGCAATTTTAATAACTTATTTATTCTTTCAGCAAGATATATAAAAACAGGTAGTTGTTTAATCTGAAACCATTTGATAGCATCTTCATCTCCTCTTGAAGCTAAAGAAAACTGAAAAAGCAAGTCCTTCTTTGAATTAATTAACCATTGAATAGCATTTGGTTCGTTATCCATTGCATTGCTTAATATTGCCAGTTCTGGAAATCCATTTTCCAATAACCATTTCAAGGCTTCTTCATCACCTCTGATGGCATTTGATAAAGCTGCGAGTTCAGGATAACCGTTATCAATCAACCATTTAAAGAAATCTTTTCTTCCATCAATAGCTTTCCCGAATGCTAATAGAATTTTAATATCGTAATTTTCCATTTTCAATCATATACTTTGGTTGCTATTCCTAATAAATTTACTCTTTTTGCTATTATTTCCAATTCATTTCTGGAAATCTTTTCAAGATGCTCAGCCGGCGTAGCTCTGTCAATAGGATAAATCATTACATATTTTGGTTTTATTTCAGCGATATAATGCAACCAATTAACTAATTCCTCTTCAGAAGTATTATCAATAATAATATTTTTATAAAATCCTCTTAGAAATAAAGTCTGAATAATCAGATTTCCTTTAAATTTTTTTAAATTTTCAACAACATCCTTAATATTAGTATTTTCGCTACATCTGTTTATCAGATGAAACATTTTATCTGTTCCTGAATCAAGTTTTAAAATATTATTATCTAATTTAATAAGTGCATTTAAAACAGTATCATTGCCTAATAAACCTGCATTGGAAAGCAAAGTGGTTTTTGCATCAGGATAATACTTATTTCTTATTAAAATTGTATCATCAACTATTAAAGAAAACTCAGGATGAATAGATGGTTCTCCGTTTCCAGCAAAAGTAATGGAATCTAATAAATTTCCATTATTTTTCATTTCAATCAATCTATTTTCTAATGCTATTTTAACATTTTCCCTGGAAGGTAATTTTATTTCAGCAGATTCAATATCCTTGTTCCAACCACATTCACAATAAATGCAATTGAAATTACAAACCTTATGATGTGTTGGCAATAAATTTATTCCCAACGAGATGCCTAATCTTCTGCTTTTTATGGGGCCGAAAACAATTTCATTAAAAAGAAATCCACTCATTATTAAGCTATTTTAAATATTTTGCAAAGTTGAACAAATATTTGCAAACAACAAAACAAACAACAAAACGTTTAACTTATTCAAATTTTGATTAATTTTGGTTTTTGAAAAATACTATGATTTCACTAGACGAAATAAAACAACCAATAAACGAAAACATCGATATTTTTGAAAAAAAATTCAGAAAATCAATGCAAAGTTCTGTGCCTTTATTAGATATAATTACCCGTTATATTTTAAAACGTAAAGGAAAACAGATCAGGCCTATGTTTGTATTTCTATCGGCAAAAATATGTGGAGAGCTGAATGAAAAAACATACAGGGCAGCTTCATTGATTGAATTATTACATACCGCAACATTGGTACATGATGATGTGGTTGATGATTCCAATGAAAGACGTGGTTTTTTTTCAATTAATGCCTTATGGAAAAACAAGATTGCCGTTTTAGTTGGTGATTTTTTGCTTTCAAGGGGTTTATTGCTGGCCGTTGAAAACAATGATTTCGATTTGCTTAAGATTGTATCCAATGCAGTAAGAGAAATGAGTGAAGGCGAATTGTTGCAAATTGAAAAAGCAAGACATCTTGATATAAAGGAGGAAATTTATTACGAAATCATTAGAAAAAAAACAGCCTCTCTAATTGCCTCCTGTTGTGCCTGTGGTGCAGCTTCAACAGGTAATTCTGAAGTAAATATCAACAAAATGCATCAGTTTGGCGAATATGTTGGCATTGCATTTCAGATAAAAGACGATTTATTTGATTATGAAAAAAGCAGAGAAACCGGAAAACCAAATGGTATTGACATTAAAGAACAAAAAATGACACTGCCATTGATTTATATGCTTAACAATATTGATTATCTTGAAAAAAGAAAAGCAATTCGGGTGGTGAAAAATCATCACAATAATCCACAAAAAGTTGCAGAACTTATAAATAAGGTTAATAAAAGTGGAGGAATTGAATATGCAAAAAACAAGATGGAAGAATATAAAAACAAAGCATTGTCTATTCTTTCTGAAATGCCCGACAGTGAAGCAAAGGATTCGATGAAACAATTAGTTTTGTTCACAATTGACAGAAAAAAATAATTAATATTAATATATTTATGCGCTACTTATTGATTTTCATTTTATTATTATCCTCAGTTACTGGATTTACACAGGATTTACAATCTGATTTTTGGGAGAACGGTCAAAAAGTAAGAGAAGGGAAATTAAAAGACTCTTTAAGGGAAGGTAAATGGACATGGTGGTATAAAAACGGACAGCTTTGGAAAGAAGGCGTTTATTCAAAAGGAGAAAAAACCGGCAAATGGATCGCTTTTTATGATGATGGGAAAAAACAAAGTGAAGAGTTTATTGAAAATGGAATTAATGTTTTTTGGTATGATAATGAACAGAAAAAGAGTGAAGTAAAAATTACAAATAAGAAACCCGAAGGGAAATTTATTTCTTGGTTCGATAATGGGAATATTAAAGAGGAGTTTATTTATAAAAATGGATCAAAACAAGGAGAAACAGCTGTTTATCATAAAAATGGTCAAAAAGGATTTGATGGTTTTTATGTTAACGACAAACTCAATTGCTATGGAAAATGGTGGCTTGAAGATGGGACAAAAGAAATGGAAGGCAATCTGAAAGAGGATTTGCAAGACAGTACATGGATATTTTACTCAAAATCAGGGAATATTGCAAGTAAAGGTGATTTTTCTTTAGGACAACAAGATGGGTTATGGATTTATTACTACGAAACCGGAGAGAAATGGAAAGAAGGCAAATTTGAAAAAGATAAAAAACAAGGAAATTGGATAAGTTGGTTTGAAAACGGAAAAAAGCTAAAGGAAGGAAAGTATGATAACGGGAAGGAGCATGGTGTATGGAAACAATGGTACATTGACGGGAAATTAGATTACTCAGGTAGTTTCATAAATGGAAAAATGGATGGGAAATGGGAAGGTTGGTATAATAACGGTAAGAAAAAATACGAAACTTATTACACAGATGATTTGAAAAATGGAATCGACATTTATTGGTTTGAGAATGGTGTGAAAAAAAGTGAAGGTGGATTTAAAAAAGGAGAGAAAGATGGGAAATGGACAGAATGGAGTGAAAAAGGAGTTTTACTAACACAAGAGAAATACAAATCGAATTTAAAAGATGGATTATCTGTTTACTTTGATAAATTCGGGGCAAAATATAAAGAACAGAATTTTATTAATGGTCGCCCCGACGGAAAATGGACTGAATACAATCAAAAAGGTAGGAAATCTGCCGAAGGATATTACAAATTGCAATTAAAAGATGGAATATGGCAATATTGGGATACACAAGGCAATTTGGTATATAAGATTGTTTATGACAAGGGAAGAAAAATAAAAGAAGATAAACCTTTGGAAAACAAGAAGAAAAAACAAGGAGAAAATCCATTATACAAATAAATATTTTCAAAAATGAAATCAGAACACAAACTTTTTAAAGGAAAAACTTTAGCGATTTTGTCAGGCGGTGGTGATACACCTGCAATAAATTCAAGTATCGAGTCAATAAGAAACAGAGCTTCGATGCTTGGATATAAAGTATATGGCATCAGACAAGGCTGGAAAGGCTTACTTGGAGATGGTGATATCGTTGATCTAACAAATCAGCCTTATGATGGTTGGTACGGAGGAACGGCTTTACGTTCGAGCAGAACCAATCCTTTTCCATCAAAGAAAAATCCTGAAAACAGAGTACCTCAGATTTTACAAAATCTAAAAAGATATAAAATCGATGTATTGGTAACTATCGGAGGTGATGATACGAATGGTGCAGCCAAAAGACTTTATGAAACTGAAGGAATTCCGGTTATTGGTTTTCCAAAAACTATTGATAATGATTTGAGAACATTAACAAATCATAATTTTAACGGTCAAAATATTGAAGCTGTTTTATGTCCTGGTTTTCCATCGGCAGCTAAAGCAATTGCCGAATTTACCGGAAAACTTAAAACCACTGCCGAATCTCATTCCCGTATTATGATATTAGAAGTTATGGGCCGCGATGCAGGATGGTTAACAGGTTCAGCCTTATTTGGCGGTGCTCATTTAGCACTTATTCCAGAATTTGAAATGACTAAAGAACGTAAGGAATTTTTCTTTGAAACAGTGAAAGAAACCTATTTGCGATCACCCAAAAAGATGCTTATTATTCCTGTTTCAGAAGGTGTTAGGTGGTATGATGAAAAACAGGGGAAAGTTGATGTTGTTTATGCAAGTTCAGAAGTTGATGAATACGGACATCCACGCTTTGGTGGTATCAGCGGTATTATTGCGTCTGAAATTTCTCAAAAATTAGGTATTGATGCCAGGGCACAAATTACTGGTTATTATGCAAGAAGCGGAAGATGTAGCAATTACGACCGTCGTTTAACTACGACTTTAGCCGATAAAGTAGTTGATTTATTGCTTCGCGAAGAATATGGACAAATGCCAACCATAACTAAAATTGTTCCTTATGAGGAACTGGAAGAATTTAACACTTCATCTATCGATATGGGTGCAATTGGCAACAAACCACTTTCAGATCCTTATTATGATATAAATAAGTTTAAATTTACAGATGCTTATACTCATTTTTTAGGAAAAATATTAGAGCACAAACATTATCAGGATTTTGATTATGACTTCCCAGTTGTAATTCCTGAAAAATAATAAATAAAAAAAGTCCTGCGAAAGCAGGACTTTTTTTTATTTATCAATAATCATTTTCTTAAATTTATAAAAAATATCTGTATTCTCCATAATACCCATAAATTCTTCGGCACCAGGACCAAAAGCAAATATAGGAACCATTACTGCAGAATGATCTGTGGTAGAAAACTTAGCTGTAAATTTACCATTATTCCAATTTCCTCCGGTTAATGACATACCTCCTGTTTCGTGATCCCCTGTAATCACAACCAAGGTTTCACCATTTTTTTGTGCAAAATCCAGTGCTAACCCAACAACATTGTCAAAATCGAGCATTTCTTTAATCATATATTCCTGATTATTATCATGACCAGCCCAATCAATTTGCGAACCCTCTATCATTATAAAAAATCCTTTTTTGTTTTTCTCGAGTACAGAAATAGCTTTTTTACTCGATTCGTTTAACATATCACCTCTACCTTCAGTCATTTTTGGTGGATGATTAGAATAAAGCAATCCAGCTATTTTACCATTAGTATTCACTTTTGAAAGTTGAGTGATTGTATCGATAACCAGATAATTCTTTGCTTTTAAGCTATCTATCAGATTGATTTTGTCTTTTCTTTGATTAAAATAGTTTCGGCCACCCCCAATAAAAACATCAATATCGGTTTTTAAATACCAATGTGCGATTTCTTCGTAATTATCTCTATTGCCGACATGTGCAATAAAAGATGCTGGAGTTGCATGAGTAACGGCACAAGTAGAAACCAAGCCGGTTGATAATCCTTTTTTCTCTGCGAGTTCAAGAATTGTTGGAAAAGTTTGAAGCATGGAATCAACAGCCAAACATCCATTTTTGGTCTTCTGTCCGGTTGAAAAAGCAGTTCCTCCGGCAGCAGAATCAGTAATATAATCACTTGC
>CAZYEM010000073.1:0-16045 GCA_964646395.1 uncultured Bacteroides sp. | reverse complement strand
AAAAGAGAAAGTAGTAAAAGAGAAAGTAGTAAAAGAGAAAGTAGTAAAAGAGAAAAAAGAGAAAGGTCGTCCAAAAAAGCCTCGAAGACAAGTCGAATTAGAAGATGATTCAACAGATTTATTTGCTGCGCTTGTAGCAAAAGCAAACGAAGAGTCAGAAGATGAGATTTCAGACATTTCTTGTGATGAGAAATCCTCAATGGCTGAAAGCATTGTAGATTCGGTATTGGATAAAGTAAGTGTTATTTCTGAAAATAATGAAAAAAAGGCAGAAAAAGAAGCTGCGAAACAAGAAGAAATTAAGAAAAAAGAAGCAGCGAAACTAGCAGAAAAAGAAGCAGCAAAACAAGAAGAAATTAAGAAAAAAGAAACAGAAAAAGCAGAAAAAGAAGCAGCAAAACAAGAAGAAATTAAGAAAAAAGAAGCAGCAAAAGCAGAAAAAGAAGCAGCAAAACTAGCAGAAATTAAGAAAAAAGAAACAGAAAAAGCAGAAAAAGAAGCAGCAAAACAAGAAGAAATTAAGAAAAAAGAAGCAGCAAAAGCAGAAAAAGAAGCAGCAAAAGCAGAAAAAGATGCGTCAAAGAAAAAAAAGGAGTCGTCAGAGTCGGAAACAGATAAAAAGAAAAAAGAGTCATCAGATTCGGAAACAGATAAAAAGTCAAAAAAATCAAGTGAAAAAAAGGTGGGAAAGGTTGAAGTTGAAGAGGAAGAACCAGACGTTGTAAAAAGATTTGAGTTTGAAGGAGTAAAATACTTGAAGTCAAAAAATACCGGTATCATTTACAATATGGAGCAAGATGTCATCGGAAAATGGAATGAAAAAACAGGTAAAATAGATTTTGAAGAAGCAGGGTCAGAAGAGGAGGAAGATGAATATGACGAGTAGATAGTAGATAGTAGATAGTAGTAGTTATATATATAAATTAAATAATAATTATTTCATATAAGGGTTGTCTAACAACAACGTAAAACCCCTTGGGGGTAATCCCTTTTTTTTACGTACTTATTTTGTGAGTCATTTCTTGTTTTGTCACTCATTTCTCGTTCCCGTAATACATGGTCAGATTGTCACTCATTTCTCGTTTTGTCACTCATTTCTCGTTCCCCGTATTATTTAAATATATGGTATCTTGAAGAGACACAGTATATGGTATCTTGAAGAGGCACAGTATATGGTATCTTGAAGAGGCACAGTATATGGTATCTTGAAGAGGCACAGTATTATTAATATTCTACAGTATCAAATATTCTACAGTATAATATTTCTCTCTAATTAACATTAACAGGTTTATAATTAGAGAGAGCATTAGCTAAATTCTTTAGTTAGTTGTTAGTGTTTATAGCTAGCTAGTTAATTAGGAAAATAAAAAATAATTAATTTATAATACAAAATAAAAATCTATATAATCTATTCTACAATCTAATGACTATCATATCTTTCTCGAATGTCATCTGGATAAAGTTCTTGGTCAATTGAATCTTGACATCTTTGTGCCATTTCACAAGTAAAACACATTTTGTATGGTTCATCCATATGGTACAAAGCCCCACATTGACATGAAACCATCTTGTCACACTCGCACAAAAAGTTACAACAAGTCTCGCAATAGTCAATAGCTGGAAGCTCATCATCTTCTTGAGGAAACAAGTCAATAGTAATTTCTTGGAGGTCTTCATCTGAAAAACTAATTCCTGGTGGCATATTTGTTTGTCTCTCTAGCTTTGGAATAGGAAGGCCTTCCAGTTTTATTTTTATTGGTGTTGTTAGAATGGGTCCATCGCATATCAAAGGTTCATCTGGAAAATTAATTCCTGGTGGCATATTGGTCTGTCTCGTAAACTTTGGTAGAGGGCCAATTTCTAATTCATCTTTTTCTTTTTCTAATTCGACCAAAAGAGAGAAAAAATCCGAAGGACATGGCGCATCAAGTAAACCATATGGTTTTTGATTTTCTACTGCCATTATGTTGTCCGCAACGGTTAATTCAGTTTCTAATCTAGGTTCGGTAACATCAACCGAGCAAGCGCAGCTCTCAGGTCTCAAACCACAAAATTCGCAAATGTAGGACATATTGTTCATTATAAAATTACTTTTAAGTTTGTTTTTAACGTAGTAAAAATGTATGCAAAAGAATAAGCTTTTGGGGGAAAATGATTTAATACTTATTTTTTATAATTTGTAAAAATGTATTCCTAAGAATTTTCTGAGAAATTTCCTAGGAAAATTCTTTGGCATAGGATATTACCAGCAAATAAATTATAGCTTTTAAAGGCGCTACAACATACATTTATAATTAGGGTCAGGATTAGCTAGTTATTATAGCGCGCGCATTATTTAGCTAGTTAAAAGTATAAAAAATAAAATACATAATTAATTATACTATATCATATACAATTACAATACTAAATTTGACATAAAATTGGCGGCAGCTAAACTATTTTTTGTTTTATTTGATTCATAAATTTCTCCATCTTCTAACTCGTATCCTAGTGGGGGGTCTTCTTCTTCATCATCTTCAATCAGAGGTAAAACTGGGGTCCATCTTACAGGAATTGTAACCGTAAGCTTTTGTTCTTGTACACGGTCAAGAGCGTCATAAAATTCAATTTGAGTTACCAAAAAAAAGTTAGACATTGTTTTATAAAAAGTTTCTTTAAAACGAGTTGCAAAAAGTATAAGCTTTTGTGAAATAATGATTAAATACTTATTTCTTATAAATTATCAAAAGTATTCAAGGAATGTTCCAGAATTTTTTTTGGCTTAAGAAAGAAATTTCTTTGTGGTCATTTTGTCACTCATTTCTTGTTTTGTTACTCATTTCTTGATGCCATATCTTCAACCGTTATCCAGTTTTACCGTGCGCTATTTTGTCACTCATTTCTTGTTTTGTCACTCATTTCTTCTCCTTATAAAAGGGTATCTTGAAAGGGCACTATATACAGTATTCCACTGTAGGTCGCAGAGTATAGAATATTATACTGTAGTTAGCATAGTATTCTACTGTAGGTTGCAGAGTATAGAGTATTCTACAGTATATATTTTATAGTTGATAAAGATTATATATTGCTTAGCCCAACTGCGAAGCAATCACCCCACATCAAAGGAGGTCACAATAAAGAAACATTTATGTTAAATATCAAGACCTTTAAAAAGTATTGTTTAAAAGCTGGTACAAAAAGGCAGATGAAATTCACGAATATTATATAAAACTAGAAGAAACACTTCAAGAAGTTATACAAGAAGAAAGCAATGAACTTAAATTACAATTAGAACAAAAACACCAACAATTAGAAAATATCACACAAGATAAAGTTAAACAAAAAATACTGAATCCATATCGCCATCCAAACATTTTTTACCAATAGCATACTTATTATCACACTCTAATCTAGTATTATAAAAAGGCAATACAGGTTCACGTTCATAAACAAATAAATCTATTATCATAGTAGCAGCAGCAGCAATAATTTTTTGAAAATAAAACATATTATATTATATTATATATATTATAC
This sequence comes from uncultured Bacteroides sp., assembly GCA_964646395.1. Classification (GTDB taxonomy): domain Bacteria; phylum Bacteroidota; class Bacteroidia; order Bacteroidales; family JACABE01; genus JACABE01. The sequence goes on along the minus strand of CAZYEM010000073.1, from coordinate 12,532 downwards.
ATTCTATTTAAATAAAATTGATATATTATATATTATTATATATAGAATTAATACACTATAATATGCCTATTAAATACGCCGAAATTACAATTATTATAAACACAGAAAAAGAAACTATGACAAATTATTTCAACAGATTAATAGGGAATGAAAATCAAACAACCGATAATGATACCATTATTATATTATTTGATGATGGAATTATCTGCGATGTAAAAAAAGAGTATAAAAATACAAATACAAATATAATAATGGGCACAAGAAGCTTTAAAACAAATTTACCACTTTATTTTGGAATAAAAGATACAAATGAAGTATTTTTCTACAAAACACCAAGAGAAGAAAATGGCAACCTAAAACTAGATTGTAAACCAATATTTGCTAATAATAAAAAACATATAACAACAAAAAAAGAACCATCAGTTTATAATAGTATTTATGTGGAAGGTAATAATGAAGTACTCTCAATAGTAAAAATTAAATCCAGTGAAGAAAAACCAAGATTTTTATTAGCATATGATGATACATATTTTAAAAAAGAACACATAATTTATTTTGTTAATTGTATATTTTCTATAACTTTGTAAAAAGAAAAAGAAAAATAAAAATAAAAAATTGATTTAATAATTATTCATATATAAATATTATATGAATAATAAAACAATGTCACGAACACAAATAGAATCACAATTAAAAGCACAAGTAAACTTTGAGCAAACAGGATTATCAATTCCAGAATCCATATTAAATTTATCACTAGAAAAACAAACAGAAGTGTATAATTATCTTATTCAAATGAGTGAATCTCAAAAAAAAGCATACCTAATAGCCAAAGACCATCTTGGCACATCATTTAATATACTAAAAAGTAATGGATTTTCTGAATGGAAAAAATCTATAAAATAAATAAAAAAATAAATTAATAAAAAATATTTATAAATTAAATCTTACCTTCTTTGTTTTTTTATTACGCCTTTTATGCTTTCTAGAACCACCAGAAACCGCAGGAGTATCAGAACTAGGAGTACCAACACTAGTAGGCATACTCTTCATATTTTCAGAAAATTTATTAATAGATTCAGTTGTTCTGTCAATTAAATCCCCTTTTTCTTTCAATAAATTATCAAAATTTTGTAACGACGCATTTATAGTATCCGAAGTTTTTGTTACAACTTCAGCAGTAGCATTAGTAGATGCTAACACAGCCTCCCCAATATTACTAGCCGAACGTATAGTTCCAACTATAACACCATACCCAGGAATTTCTTCAAGCGTATTCAAAGCAACTTTAACACCCGTTTGACCAAATTCATCTCCTACAACCTTTAATTTGTCAAATACTTCTGTAATTAACTCATTTGTAAAAGGTTTAGCAGCTTCTAATGCTACAACACCAATTTCAGAAACTTCACCCGCAATATCCTTTACTAATTCTTTATTTTTAGGGTCATCTAAAACATTTTTTATATCTTCTAGTTTTTCATTAAATTTTTCTGAATTATTTAAATCAACACCAAGAATATTGGCTGCGCCATCAATCGTTTTCAATGCTACACCTTCTGATAAATCAACTACTTTATTTGTTACTTGTGAATCACCTAAACCAAAATTAGGCAAATCAGGCAAAAGGTTACTTAAAGAATGTTCTTCCTCAATTTTTTTCTTAAGTTCATCAGCTCCAGAATCAGCAGCAGTCCCAGTATTAGCAGCAGTCCCAGAATTAACCCCAGTATTAGCATCAGCACCTCCAATTTTTAATGATTTATTTTTTTTTCTGTATTTCCTATTTTTTTTCGTTCTTATTTTTTTTGTCATTGCTATATTAATAATAGTTTTTATTTTTTCATACTTTATCAACCTTTTCTAAAGTCCATTTTTTATAATCCGCAAAGGACATAGCATACTTCTTGTCAGTAACTTTTCTATCTGTTTTTTTTAAAAAACTAAAATTAGCTATCTTACCCTCACAAGTATATCGATTGGAGTTTTCTTTTAAAACAATTTTTTCATCCGATTTTTTTGTATTATTATTTGGAATACTATTCTTGGGAGGAGCCACACCTCTGTTTACTTTTCCAGTTCCAGATTCTTTATTATAATTTTTAAATTTCGCAAACACATCCTTCTTTTTAATTTCGACACTATTTTGGTTTGTCTCTATCTTGGATTCATCTTCTAACATTTTTATCCTTAATTCTTCCTCCTTTTGTTTTCTCTCAAACTCACTCAATTCAAAATCCATATCAACATAAATTTGCCTACAATTAAAAGTTTTTACATACTTTCTTGCGACAGTCTCTAAAAATCTGTAAGGAATTGTATTATCACTATAATATTCAAAGGATTCTCTAGAATTATTCCAGTACATAATTACATTACCTAAAGGTGTTTTTTCAAAAACAAAATTGTTTTTCAAACTATCAAGACGCTGTTTGATAACAAAATCGCGCGCTTCTGATTTCGCAAGTCTAATAATCTCAATATCACTTTTATCTTCAAGTTCTTTAACCATAGAACGTAACAAACAAATTTCTGCTTCAACTTCTTTTTTCATTTCTTCTTTTAAATCATTATCATTATTAATACTTTCATCGCTAATACTTTCATCGCTAATACTTTCGTCTCCAATATTTTCATAATCATCATCAATCTCAAGATATTTCATTCCTTTTTCAACAATTTGTAGATTTAAACTAGCCTTTTCATTATCTAAATTACTTTTATATGCATTAAAAAGCTCATTAAACTTATCATCTACAAGAGTTAATTCAGCCCAAGTAAAACTACGTTTCAAACTCATTTTCTTAATATCTGCCAAGTATTTATCTTCATATTTTACAACCTCAGGCACCAAAGAAACTTCTGAATCAGAAGAAGATGAATCCGAATCTGAATCCGAATCCGAATCTGAAAAAAGTCCATTATATTTTAATAATTTTTTAGATATTTTTTTAGATAATTTAACTTTAAAATTTGTAATAAACTTAATTATATCATTACGTAAATATCCAGCAAAACGTTCTACGCCAAAATAATAATCAAGCACTCTTAACATATTACTAAAAAAAAGAACCATAAAAAAATAAGTGATACATTTTCTTACAAAACTTACTTCATTATTAAATTCATTACCTTTTCCAGCATTTTCCAAATAATTATTATCCAAATTTTCAATATTCATAATAATATAATAATTATATTTATAATATTATTTTTAAGCGCTTTTAAATTCATTATTGTAAATTTCATTATTGTAAACTTAATAATCTTACACTGAATAATTTTTCAATGTCGTGTTTTAAATCAGGAACTTGAATTAGTTCATAATCAGTGGAATCCGGATGAAGTCTGACCAAATACAAATCCTTAACAGTCTTTCCATACTTTAATTCCAGAATACCCTTATAAGTATTCAACTGTAATGCATAATGCCAAAAGTTTGTATCCGGCATCCAATCAATCTCCTTTGTTGTAGCACACTTATTCCAAGCATTTACCTTAACAATATCCGCGCTCCTTTTCCAATCATAAATCGATAATGTTCCATCCGGATTTTCATACACCATATCAATAGAACCAGCCAACCGAAGTTCTTCATGATAAATAGTCCATTCAGTTCTGTAAGGTTTCAGCTGCGGAAAATCCAACACGAACTTAATAAAGTAAGACCATTCAATGCCAAAATCCAAATATCTTTTATCATATTTAATTAACATATTATGCTGTTGTAAAAGTTCCAAATGAGTATAATCAAACATTAAAACTTTGGAATTCATAAAGCATTCAATTTCATAATGAAGCTGAGTCCCGGCGACACAAGCGTCATCCCGCTTTGAATTCCACAAATCCTTAATCCCAGAAGCCGAAAGACCCCAATATTTATGCCCGGGCTTCCAAGCCTTACCGGACATCATCCGAGAAATAATTGTGTCAGCATCAAAATCAGGAAAGTGAGTATGATTCCAAGTAGTAACCGAAGTATAAGACCCAGAATCAGACCCTAAGATAGTGTACTTATGTCCTTCTTCCTGAAACTTAATATTTTCATCACGAGGATGCGCATTTTTTACACTTAAAATTGGGTACAACATAGTAACAATTTTATTAGTAGTAGCAGTAGAAACTTGAGAAGTCATTGTTTATTATTTATAAAATATTATAAATAATATATTTTGAATCAATTTTATTTTATATATATTTAAATTTTTACTTCAAGTATTTAATATTTAATAAAATAATTAACAGCAAAATTATATACCAAATTTTCTGCGCTTCCAGTATTATTATTTATTATTATACCGGTAGTGTTGCTTGCTACAGTAGTATTAGCTTCAAGTCCTGAAGGACCAATTCCTGTAATTGTGGTAGATGCCGAACTACCTCTTGATGTAGAACTATAATATATATCATGAGCATGTCCATTATCAGTTATTGTATGTGTATGAAGCTTAACATTATCTTCTTGAGCTGTTCCAAAATTTACAGCAGAAGAATGATTACTCCCTGCACTCCCAATTCCTCTTAAAAAAGCAGCTGTATAATTTGGCACATTAAATGTAGTACTACCATCACCTGCCCCAAAACTAGTGTTTATAGCAGCAAATAAAATACTATATGTTGTTCTACTATACGCAGCTCCATTACATAATAACCATCCAGCTGGCTGAGTAAGAGAAACTCCTGCCATTATCATACCAGCAGGAATTAAATTAAAAGACGCAATTGTTCCATTAGTACTCAAAGTAGTAGCTCCAGTAACATTTAAAGTAGAATTCAATGCAGTAGCTCCAGTAACAGTGAATGTACCAGGAATATAAACATTAGGATAACCACTACCATTATTACCACCTAAAACAATTTGATTTGAAGTGGTTATAACTGCGCCAGCTCCTATTGCGGTTGAAGTAGAATAAGAGATAGAGCTAGAGTTAGTATTTGTATTAGCCCCAATAAATGTATTACTTGAACCAATATTATTAGTTCCAGCATTGACGCCAATTGCGGTATTACTATTTCCTGCATCATTACTATTTAAAGTTCCAGAACCTAATGCGGTGTTTCCATAACCTGATATATTTGATTTTAATGATTGATAACCAACAGCAGTATTACTATCACCTGTAGTTATATTTAATGATTGATAACCAACAGCAGTATTAAATCCATCATTACTAGTAGATAATGCTTGAAAACCGAGTGCTGTACTGCGATTATCACCAGTACCGCTACCGATTCCAACTGTGAGTCCGTTTATTAAAGCATCATCGCTAACAGTCAAATCACTATTCAATGTAGTAGTCCCACTAACAGTTAAATTTCCACTTATATCAACATCACCTTGAAAAATATATGGTCCGTATATAGTATTACCACTAATATCACTTTCAAAATTAATGTAAGAAGCTGGTTGTCCAACCTTTGCCATAATACTTAAATTATTAGCATTGCTATAATTATTTCTTACAATATTATTTCTCGCAGCATAGTTAATTCCTCCATATTGCCTAAATGACATATATATCCAGTTTTTATAAAAAAATAAAGAAAAGTGAAACAAAAAATATATTAATTTTTTTATTTTCACTTTAAAATATTTTGTTTAACTTAAAATATTTTGCTCAACCTTTCTTAAAGTCCATTTTTAAAAAATGGAGTTAAAGATTTTTAGGTTGAAAAGGTTGAAAAGGTTGAAATTTAGATATATTTAGATATAGCTTTACTTAATTTAGAAGAAGTACTACGTTTAGATGATTTTCGTGTAGCAGGATAATTATGATGTCTACTTTTATGACTTTTATGACTTTTATGTCTACTACTTCTTCTTTTACTAGATTTGCGACTAGTCCTAGGTTTATGAACAATTTTAATAACAGGTTGTTTATCTAAACTATAATCTTGAAAAGGTATAATAAATTCTTCATTTGATTTAGGGCTGGATATATGTGTTAATAATTCTTGTACGGGGTTAACTTTTACAGAGCTAACTTTTGTAGGTTTCTCACTTAAAGGATTACTATCAAAAATAGTATTCATATTCATATGATTAAAATCCAAAGAAGAATCAGAATCAGAATCAGAATCAGAATCAGAATCAGAATCGGAGTCTATTTCTAAAAATATTTTTTCAAATGAATCAGGTTTCCGAAAATCCATTTTAAGTCTTTTATGAATAGGTTGATTAACTGAAGGAATAGATAAAATATTGGCTAAATCATCGTTAGTAAATTTAAATCCAAGATGATTATTTCTACCATTTTTAGACAAATCTAAAGAAACATTAGCAACAGAGCCATCGTAGTCCATATCCCAATTAGTTTTATTAACAGTATTATGATTATTTTTATGAATAATAGTTTTAGCCATTCCTCTATTTTTGATATATGTGTCAAGCATACTTATAATAAAAATATATTATTTTTCCACTTTTAGAAAAAGTGGAGCAAAACATTTTTCAGTCTTTTTTACAAAGTTATAAAAGATTGAGCTAAAAGATAAAAAATAAATAATATTGTTCTTCAGTATTTTGGCTCAACCTTTACTAAAGGTTGAAAAGGTTGAAAAGGTGGAAAAAAAATCTTTTGTATATAAATAATGGAGCTAAAATTTGAAGAACTAGATAATCCAACACAAGAGACCTCAAGTCAAGACGCATCAACAAATGAAGTAAATTATATAAATTACTGGAGCAACGCAAACCAGTCTACAACAAATTCAACAACAAAAAAATCCAAAGTATCATATGATGATATTTTATCATCGTTAAATATGGTAGTCCATAATGGAGTATTACAATTTGCGAAACCAATTGAACAAAAAACACAAAAACCTCAACAAAAAAAACAAGTAACAATTAATGCTCCACAGAAGCAAAGCTTTCAACAAAATCAACAAAATCAACATAATCAACATAATTACATAACAAACAAATATTTCAAAGATTACAAAGATGAATCCCAATATATAGAAGAGCCAAAAAAACCAATGACAAAAGAAGAGTACAGACAAATGTTAATTCAAGAATATATTAATAGACAAAACGCGATAAGACGAATATCACAAATAAAATCAAAGAAATTATTATTTAATACACAGAATATAAGCATAGCTCCAAACAATAATCCAAGAGATATGAATAAATTATTTTCAACTTTTAGAAGATAATTCAAAAAAGTATTTAAATATATTTTAAAAAAAGTATTTAAAGAAATATTCATATATAAATATGGGCCCCGGCTTTAGCTCAGTTGGTAGAGCATTTGACTGTAGTAGTATCTACCTTTCACAAAGGTAGAGCCAAGTATAACTTATTTAGTTATACCTTTCATAACTTTGTGAAAAAGGTATAGTGGGTATCAAAATGTCGCTGGTTCGAATCCGGCAAGCCGGAAACTTTTAATAAATATTTATTAAAAATACTTATTAAAAATTAAAAAACTATAAAATTAAAAAACTATAAAACTTTAGAAGCATAATTATATATTATTTTTTAAATTATTTTTTAAATTATTGATAATCTATATATGTCTAAAACTCGTAAGAATATTCCATGGCGTGGATGGAAAAGGGAAAAACCAGGATTTCATCAAAGAACAACTATGATGAATAAATGTGGAAAAAAATGTTTTTTGGGTAAAAAGAAATCTTTTCCAATTTGTAAAAAAAATACGTGTACTGTAAGCAAAAAAGGAGTTTATGCTGCATTTATTCGTGCTCAACAGTATTTGAATAAAACAGGAAAAAAAAAATACAGAACTATTTCTAACAAAGCAAAAAAAATGATAAAAAAAATGTTTTAAAAAAGTAAACAAAAAAGTAAATAAAAAAAGTAAATAAAAAAAGTTGATTAATTAATAAAATTGAATTATTATATTAATAGTTAAGCCTAATATAATAAAAATAATAAAATGTTTGAAAAATCAAAGTCTGAAATTACTTTTAAAGAATTTCAATATAAATTAAATATAGTAAATAATTTTGAAAATGAATGGGGTCATTTTTGTGACCCAGATGATAATAGTAATACTATATTTTACAATAATTTGTATGAACCTATTAAAAAAAAAGTAAAAAAGGTAAAAAAAATAGAAGAAAGAAAAGTAGAAAAAGTAGAAGAACCTTTTATAGATATTGAAAAATTAGAAAAACTAGAAAATAAAATAGATGAATATGAAAATGATGATATAAAATTTTGTATTATTGATACTATCTTTATTTGTCTTTCACTAACATTCGTAACATTTATAGCAGTTAAGATAAATAATTTTACTAGCAATATTTAAATATTTAAATATTATTTATATGTCCTGGGTCAAGATTGTTATAATGTGGATTATAAACTAAATAGTTCAAAAAATTACTAATACCACATTGTGTGTTGCCAAATAAATTACCATTAGGGTCAATAATATATCTATTATAAAAATCAGGTATTTCATCATAAATAATATTAGTTGGACAAACATTTCCACTGGCATCTTCAATAACACAAACATCAGTTAAATCAAGTTTTGTTACCAAGTTAATATTTAAATTATTTTTATTAAATGGCAAACGACAATTAACATTATCAAGATACTTGGCAGTTTTTAATAAGTTTAAATCACCTTGAGTATTTAAATTATATATTTTAGGGCAAGCCGCAGAGGTGCAAAAAGTTGCTCTGGCTTTTTTTCTTAAAATATAATCCCCAGCATTGTTGGATTCTTTATTTGAGCCAAAGGCGGGTTTAGCTGAATAATTTTTAAATGAATGAGCCATCTTTACTAATATAATATATTATATACTTTTTATAATAAAAATTGAAATTAATTTAAAATAATACACATAAATTATTATATCTATCTATAAATGCCATTATTTAAAATGAAAAATCCTTTTAATTATATTATAAAATATTTTTCCTCTTCAAATAGGGAAACCCAAGAAGAACTAAAAGATGAACCGGAACCTGAATTAAAAGAACCGGAACAAATAAAAGAATTAGAGGTCAAAAATATGCGTATAATTAAATGGGAAGATACCACGGCTTTTACAATGCCAATAACTGGAGGGCAGGTTATTAAAGTATATGATGGTGATTCCATTACAATAGCAGCCTATTTACCTATGGATAGTTCTCCTTTATTTCGGTTCTCAGTAAGACTAAACGGCATTGATACTCCAGAAATAAAAGGAAAAAATGAAGATGAAAAGGAAGCAGCAAAGGCAGCAAGAGACGCATTATCAAATTTAATTTTACATAAATATATTACGCTAAAAAATGTGGATACTGAAAAATATGGAAGAATTTTAGCCGATGTTTATTTAGACGATTTATGTATAAATGATTGGTTAATTCAACAACATTATGCCGTGAAATATGATGGTGGTACAAAAATTCCGCCAGCTTCATGGTTAAAGTATAGATTATCAACCTTTGAGAAAGGTTGAACCAAAAATAAATAAATATTTTGACTCCATCTTTTAAAAGATGGAAATTTAGTTTCGTTGCCATAATTTCATAATTTCTGTAATATTACGAGTATAATCTTCTTCATAACAACTAATTAATTTATTACTTGTATAATTAAGTTTTTTTTCTATTTCTACTGGTTTTACTTTTTCTACTTCTTTTACTTCTACTTTTTCTACTTTTTCTACTTGTACTTGTTTACCAAGAAAACATTTATTTTTTATTTCTGAAGACATTATTATTAATATTAATTAATAATAATATTTTAAGTAGTTTATATATTTTACAATTTTGGAATCAATTTTTTACATTTCAAACACCGTTTTTAGATTATATATCCAAACTTCTTTTGGATACCATATTTTATTATCATCATAATTAAAACCTCTTCCTAACATAATATTATTGACAATTATATTATGTGTAATCGTTCTATGAGAACAAAAACGTATTGCTAAAATGTCTGTATTATCAGTTATATTGTTTATAATGCTACTTCTTTGTTTTGATAATGGTAAATCATGAGGTAAAAATATAATTCTCTCTATATTTTCATTCCATAATTTATTATATTCATCATAATTTTTATCAGTTTTCTCGTAAAAAAATTTGAAATTTACTATCATTATTTACGTTATAATATTTTATATTTTTAAGTAATTTATAAAATAACTAAATTATAAATCATATGCGGTTTGGAATGTTAGAGAGAAACTATAATCCATATTGTTTAAATCCATTACTCTGCCGTATTCATCCAATAATTGAATATTTAAATTTTGGAGCTTAACAGGCCCAAAATATTGTCTAGGCGTTGTGACAATACTGAGATTGTTTTCAGTAAAGATATTAAATGTATTTGCTTGTAATGATATTCGTGCTAATATATTTTTATTTAATATGGATGAATTAAAAGCACTATAAAAACTATTATTAACATTATTATTAAAATCATCTACAACCAAATAGAGATATCTAGGACCAAGTAAATCAACAACTCCTTCAGAGACATAGCTATCATTGTTTTCATAAATTCCATTTCTAAATCCAAAAGTCCAACCAAGCTTTAATGGTAAAGGGGTATTGCGGTCATCAATTCCATTTCTATCCGCTTGAAAATTAAGTGAAAAACTTGTTATTGTACCAGGAGGTGTAGCAGAATTAATTCCAACAAACATTTGCCCACTTCCGTTATTATTATTAATATTAATACCAAAAACAATATATTGAAAATCACCACCGATATTAGTCATAGTAGTATTTAATAAATTAGTAATTCCAGTATAAGTGTAGTTACCATCAGCAATATTTACAACATGAGCCACATTATTTACAGTCAAAGTAAAAAAATTATTACCAAATTGTTTTGAAACATTATAAAATGTGGTTGGAAGTTCAATAGCTGATAACTGCATAGTTAACACGTTATTAATAACTAGCGGAAGAGTTACATTAAAATTGGTGGATGGTGAAGAATAATAGTTCTCTCTAAATCTAGTATCAATATTCAAATTTTGTTTGTTAATTCTTCTTTTAATAGGATTAATTACACCTGGAAAGAATTCACTAGGGAATGAAGATAAATATGGTCTATTTTCTCTAACCTGAACCATATGTTCATTATCGGCGTCATTTATTTTCACAGGTTTTAAATCATAAATAGAATTAAAATAGTCTTGAACTTTTTCTTTAGCGTTTTCAACCTTTTGATAAACATCTCCTAATAAAATTTTTTTGGCTTCTGTAATAAAATAAATAGTTTTCATTTTAATTTCATCGTTAATTTCTTTATTTTTAAAAATACTTTCTTTTAATTTTGTTTCTTTAATATCAATAGCTTGTTGATTATATGTACCTGGTAATCCAAACATTTCTCTTAGTTCATCTTTTTTATAGTTTAGAATGTTCAAATCAAAATTCATATATTATATATAAAGTATAATATATTTTATAACAACTGTATATCTTATTTAGTTAAATATTTTTGATTTTATTACACTATTATATATATAATATGTCATTTTCTAAACCATTATTTTCTACTTTTGGTGGTCAAGGTCCAATTGGTGGTCAAGGTCCAACAGGTCCAACCGGGCCAAGTGGAGGAGGCGTAGGAGGCGGAGGAGGACCAACAGGCGCAACAGGACCAACAGGTAAAACAGGTCCAACAGGCCAAACAGGTCCAACAGGTAAAACAGGTCCAACAGGAGCAATAGGAGCAACAGGAGCAACAGGCACTCCATACTGGATTCTATCTAATAATTCAACTAGTTTAGTTCCAGTCTTAACTACATATAATGTAGGTATTGGTAAAACAGGTCCAATAACAAACGCACTAGACGTATCAGGAAACATAGTTTCAAACCAAGACGCAACAATTAATTCATTAACAATAGGCAAAGGTGGTGGTAATATATCAACAAATACAGCTATTGGAACAAACGCATTATCATCAATAACAACTGCTACTAATAATTTAGCTGTAGGATACCTAGCATTAAAATCAAATTTATCCGGAAATTATAGCACCGCAGTTGGGGGATTAGCATTAACTAATAGTGCAACAGGTGTACAAAATACAGCAATTGGTTATAATTCATTAGGAAGTAATATAAGTGGTTCATATAATACAGCAACTGGAGTTAACACCTTAAATAGTAATACAAGCGGTGGTTTAAATACAGCGATTGGACAAGATTCATTACAATATAATACAATAGGTCAGAGCAATACATCAATTGGTTATAATTCATTAGGAAGTAATACAACTGCTTCATATAATACAGCACTTGGGTCATTAGCATTAACTTCAAATACAATTGGAGAAAGTAATGTGGCTGTTGGAGATAGTGCTAGTTTAGACTCAACTGGTTCATTTAATACAGCAATTGGAAGTAACGCATTATATTATAACACAAGTGGTAATAATAATGTAGCAGTTGGTTATAAAGCAGGAAAAGGAAATACAGACAGTTCAAATAATACATACATAGGTTATCAAGCAGGCGCAAATGCGAATAATTTATCAAACTCAACCGCGTTAGGCGCAAATTCACTAATAACCGCATCAAATCAAATAGT
>CAZYEM010000072.1:0-16304 GCA_964646395.1 uncultured Bacteroides sp. | reverse complement strand
TATCATTCATGGTTGATGTTGCCTTTCTTCTGTACCAGGTATCCTGAGTTAATGATAACGGTTGATAGGTTGCATTGGTGCCATTAGGAGAAATATCTGTAAAACTTGATGTTGCACTGGTTGTGCTGATTTGCCATTGATAAGTCAGATTACCATCACTTGTAGCTGCAGTAGCTGTAGTTAATAAGGCAGGTGCACTTCTGTCGCATATAGTCTGTGCTGTTTGAACACTGCCAGAAGTTACATTATTTACTGTTACTCTTATCAAATTAGTTGCAGCTTGACAGGATTTTCCATTTAATGTAGACGTAGTCAGTCGACTATACCATCTGTCATTTGTTAATCCTGAAGGAGGATTATAAGTTGCAGAATTACTTGATGAAATTGAGGTCCAACCTGTTGGAGGAAATCCTGTAGCTGCGCTTCGATAATACCATTGATAACTTAAACTTCCATCTCCACTATAAGTTGCTACAGAAGAAATAAGTGCAGGATCTCCTCCCCTACAGATAGTATCTCCTCCGGATACAGAACCCGGATCAAGATTATTGACAGTTACCTTTAATATATTCGTTATTTTAGAGCATAATTTTGTTCCAAGGGTAGAAGTGGTGATGCGTTGGTACCATCTGTCGGCCATTAATGTATCTGCATCATAAATAGAAGAGGTTGCTCCTCCAATATTCGTAAATGTGATACTATCTGTACTTGATTGCCACTGATAACTCAACGTTCCATCGGCTGTGGCGGCTGTTGGAACAGTAAATGCGACAACATTTTCTCCGCTGCAAATCGTCTGATTTCCCGCTATTACTCCAGGTGTCAGATTATTAACGGCTATTTTTACTGTGTCCGAATATAATTCACAAGCTACACCATTTAAAGTAGAAATGGCTACCCTGCGGTACCAGTTATCGACAATTAATTCCAAAGGTTGATAGGTAGCTAATGTATCTGCTGATGTTAAATTACTAAAACTTGTGCCATTGGTGCTTGACTGCCAACGGTAAGTGATGCTTCCATCTGCTGTGGCAAGACTTGTACTTGTTAAACCTAAAGGTGCACTTCCTTCACAAATTGTATCCGGTGCCGCTATAACACCTGCTGTTGTAAAATTATTTACGGTAATACGAACTGGTAAAGAAATTGAATCACATAAAACTGAATTTAGTGTTGAAGTAGCTTTTCTTCTGAACCATGTATCTGCGGTTAAAGCTGCTGTTGTGTAGTTTTGTGCATTACTTGTACCTGTTGCAGTTCCCCAACTCAATGAGTCAAGACTTGACTGCCACAGATAAGTTACACTTCCATCAACTGATACTGAACTTCCGGTTAATTGAGCTGCTGCAGTATTATAGCAAATGGTTTGATTGGCTGTAATAGTATTTTCTGAAAGAAAATTATTTACAGTTATCTTGATAGCACTTGATATTGAATCGCATACCTTATCATTCATGGTTGATATTGCCTTTCTTTTGAACCAGGTATCCTGAGTTAATGATAACGGTTGATAGGTTTCATTGGTTCCATTAACTGCAATATCTGTAAAATTAACAGAATCGGCACTTATTTGCCATTGATAGGTGAGAATTCCATCGTTCGTTGCGGCAGTGGCCGTTGTTAATAAGGCAGGAGTGATCCCATCACAAATAGTTTGAGCTGTTTGAACACTACCTGAAGTTACATTATTTACTATTACTCTTATCAGGTTGGTTGCAGCAGTACAGGATTTTCCATTTAATGTTGACGTAGTCAGACGATTGTACCATCTGTCATTTACTAAGCCTGAAGGAGGATCATAAGTTGAACTTGTACCTGAAGTGTTAATAAGAGTCCATCCTGAAGGTGGAGTACCTGACCCATTGTCACTATAATACCATTGGTAACTTAAATTACCATCTCCACTATAAGCTACTGCTGAAGAAATCAGCTCTGGGTCTCCGTCCCGGCATATTGTATCTCCTCCGGAAATACTTCCAGGATCAAGATTGTTTACATATACTGCGATGATATTAGTAGTGTTGTAACACACATGAGTACCGAGTGTTGATTTGGTAATCCTCTGGTACCATTTGTCAGCTGTTAAAGCCTCTTCATCATAGGTAGCAGAGGTTGCAGAAACAATGTCTGTAAAATTGATGCTGTCAGAACTGATTTGCCATTGATAGCTCAGACTTCCATCTGCTGAAGCAGGAGTAGCCACTGTAAATGCAGCTACATCATCGACTGCACTGCAAATAGTCTGTGTTGCAGCTATAACACCCGGAGTCAGATTATTTACCACTATTTTTACAGTATTAGAATAAGCCTGACAAACCGATATACCAAAGGTTGAATAGGCAATTCTTCGGTACCAGGTATCTTCTGTTAAAGCTCCCGGAGCATAGGTAGAGGCAGTTGCAGGAGGAGCAATGTCTGCAAAAGCTGTTGAAGCGGTTCTGCTTTGCCATTTATAGGTAATAACTGCACCGATTTCTGCAGGGGTTGCATCCACAGAACTGATAAGGGCTGCAGGTGTACCACCAGAACAAACAGTATCCGGTTGCTCGATAGTACCAGGATTAAGATTGTTTACAGTTATTTTTGCTGAATCTGAATAGATTGTATTACAGTTACTCCCGGGAGAAGTGATTTCAACACGATACCATGTATTTGAAGTGAGCGCTGCTGTTGTCAGTGAATTAGAAGAAGGAGTATTAGGTCCTATATTCGTCCATGTATAAGGACTGCCAATTGTTGAAATCTGCCACTGATAGTATAAAACTGGTGTTCCTCCATTAGCTGTAACACTTAAGGAAGCGGTTGTTCCATTACATATAGTATCCCCTAATGGTTGAGATAAAATATTTGGATCTGTTTTAACAGTAACTGATACTGTGTCTGATACCAGCTGGTTACAAGAGGGTGAAGTTACCTGAATTAATACCCGGTAATTATACTTACCTGTCGGAGTAATGCTATCAACAGTCATTGTATTAGTAGTTGCATTAAAATATATAGCTCCGGTTGGAGTACCATTTACAACATTTGCCCATACAGTATCTTCCGATGGGTCACTGTCATATTGCCATTGATAAGTATAGCCGATAGCAGGGCTACCAACTTCTGTACTCACTGTAAACTGAGTATTTCCATTTATGCATATTGTATCCTGAGAAGCAGTTGGCTGATTAGTAATGCGAGGCACATATACGGTTTCACAATCAGAAGTAACGGTATTACAATCACTGCCTGAAGCTGAAATTACTACATGATAAAAGGTAGTTTGTGTTAATTCTGCTGTTGTATAAATACTATTGGTTGCTCCGGAAATATCTGTCCAGCTGCCTCCACATCCGATAGTGTTATACTGCCATTGATAAGTAAGATAAGGGGTACCTCCCGAGGCAGATACAGATAAGGTTGCAGTAGTTCCTTTACAAATTGTTGTATCGGATGTTGGCTGTAAATCAATTACAGGATCAGGCACTACAATTACCAAAGAGTCTGTATCATCTGCAAGGTTACATCCATTTCCTACCGGTACATAGTGAGGACGATAATAATAGCTACCTTCTGTAGATAGAATATCAGGACTGGTAACGGTATCTCCTATACCACCTGCTGTAGCTGATCTGATCCAGATAATTGGATAGCCACCCAGTCCACCACTTATCGTTGCATCGAAACTTACCTGACCACCTTTGCAGATGCTATCAGGTGTCACCGTATTGCTTGCCCAAACAGGATCATTAACAACCTGAGCATAAGCAGTATCAATAATGCTACAACCTCCATTATCTGCAGCTATCTGATCTGAAACAGTAATTCTATAATAATAAGTACGTATTGAATCAAGTACTGGTGTTACATAACTTGAAGTGTTACCAACAGAGTCCCAACTTAAACCATTTTTATATTCCCATAAATAATTATAACTACCTGAACCATTTGAAGCTATAGTTGAAAAACTATATGTTCCACTATCGCAAATAGCCGAACTCGAGAGCCCCGCTAAAGTTATTGGTTTTCTGTTTATGATACTTACCGTATCTTCTGTGCTTGGACAGGTTCCCGAAGTTATTTTCCAACGGAAAACATAAGGCGTAGTACTTGCAACAACACCGGTTACATTAGTTATTGAATCATTTGGTGAAGTAATCGTCGGGTTGTTAGGACCGCTGATTCTTACCCATGTTCCTGTTTCGAGAGAGTCTTTTGCATTGGCATGTAAAGTAAAAGAAGTAGCATTGCATAGTATTTGTGAAGGGCCGGCATTGGCAGTCGTTGTTTGCTTAAAGACGGTTACCAGCATCGTATCCGATGAAGTACAATCTCCGTTGAAGTTTGACCACACAAGTTTATAAATCCCAGGAACAAGTCCGTGAAAAGCTGTTGAAGCAAGGGTGTCATTCGCAAAAACAGGATCAGGTGCACCACTAGGTTTGCTAAATACTGTCCATTTACTATGGGTTGTATTTAACATATTAATGTTGGAGGTTGCAGGACAACTGCCATTGGAAGTGGCAATATAAGTTCCTGCACCGAGGTTAGTAAAATTTGAACCTGAAGCCAACGTCAGTCCATTGAAATTTATTGTACTGTTGTCAGAACTGGTGAGCACGACTGAGCCTGTTGTTAACAGACAGCTTGTCTGCACCAAAGAACTCTCCGTAATGATGGCATAATCGTAAGGAACATAATAAGGACCACCGTTCAATGAACAACTATTGGCATCCGTTATACTTACACTATAATATCCGGTTTTAAGTCCGCTAGGATCTTCTGTTATAGCACCATTGCTCCATGCATAATTATAGGGAGTTGTTCCTCCGGATACAGTTAAATTTATGCTGCCATTGCTTCCATAATAACAACTGTTACTCATGGTTGCAGAAGCACTAAAATTGAGTGCCGCAGCAGGTTCATTAATTGTAACACTTTGATCGGCAGTACATCCATATGCATCGGTTACCCTGATGGTATAACTGCCTGCTTTCATATTTGAGATAAGGTTGCCATTAACTGCAGGAGCTGCTCCTGAAGGTTGGGCAGAAACACTGAAGGTATAGGGAGATGTGCCCCCTGAAGCTTTTAACAAAGCTGTGCCCGTAGTTGCATTCTTGCATTTTACATCTGTTTGAGATGAAAGTGAAATTGTTAATTGTGTGGGTATTGTAATCGTAAAATAAACATTATAGGTACAGCCTGTACTGTCAGTTACCAATACATTGTGGATTCCCCCGCCAAGGCCGGAAAAACTACCGCTACCTGTGGTGGATCCATCCAACAGATAAGTATTTGGTAAAGTTCCTCCGGAAGGAGTGATGGTAACTGAACCGCTTCCACCAAAACAAGGATTGGTAATACTTGCAGTTGCCAAAAGAGAACTATTACTTCTGGTAATACTGAAATAGCTGGATACAGGACAGCTTCCGCTGGATGTAGCTTTGTACAGTCCTGCAGCAAGACCACTGAATGTTGTACCTGAAGCCTGGGTAATTCCATTTACAGTTATATCGCTGCCATCACTGCTGGTGAGTACAGCACTCCCTGTTGAAGAGTCACAGGGCGTATTATTTATAGAGGTAGCTGTAATTGTAACTACCGCTGGATTTGAAACAGTATAGGTGTCAGAAACAGTGCAACCGTTGGCATCCCTTACATTAACCGTATATGTCCCTGCCATTAATCCTGATGGATCTACATCTGTATCACCATTACTCCATTGATAAGTATAAGGAGAATTACCACCTGAAACAGTAGTATTGATACTACCATCATTTCCTCCATTGCAGGCAGGATTTGAAGGGGTAGCACTAACAGCTAAATTGGCGGAAGGTTGGGTAATCGTCACACTTAAATTTTTCGTACAAGCATTATTATCAGTCACTCTTATGGTATAATTACCTGCTTTCATTCCGGAAATCTGATTTCCGTTTATTGAAGGAGAAGCTCCTGATGGTTGAGATTCCACGCTAAAGGTATAGGGTGCAGTACCTCCTGAAGCTGCAAGTAAAATACTTGCTGTTGAAGCTCCTCTGCAGCTGACATTGGTCTGGCTTGAATTGCTGATAGCTAAAAGTGAAGGTACCGTAATTGTAAAACGGACTACATAGCTACAACTATTCTGATCTTTAACTGTAACGGAGTAATCACCGGCACTGAGATTTGTAAATGCTCCGCTAGCCTGGGCACTTCCACCGTCTAATTTGTAAGTATAGGGAGCAATTCCACCTGAACCGTAAACATTTATTGATCCAAGGTCTCCAAAACAAAGCGGATTTGTAACAAAATAACTGGCTGACAATAGAGATTTTGCAGACAGTGTAGTGGAAGTGTCAGGTGCACAGATTTCCTTATCGATACCAGCCTGAGCCTGAGGAGGTAAGCCATTCATAATAACAGTTACATCACTGCTTGAACTTCCACAAAAATTGCTGATGGTCCAGCGGAAAGTATAAGATTGCCCCATTTCACCACCAACAGCAGAAGTTACCGAATCCGTGGGAGATAATATAATTAAAGGATTTCCACTTATTTGTGTCCATATCCCGCTTCCAATAGCCGGTTTATTCCCTCTGATTACTAATGGTTCCACAGAACAATAAGATGTATCTGTGGCATTTGTATAGGCTGTGTCTGGCATTTGATAATTGATAACTGTAATGGTATCAGTTGATGAACAATAAGCAGTTTCGGTAAGCCAACGGAATTTATAGATATTACCTGGTATAATATTTGACACTGTTAAAACATTAAGAGTAGTATCAGAAAAAGTTTCGGTAGTAATTGCCGGACTGACCTGTCTCCATGCTCCGTTACCTGTCGAAACGGTATCTGCTGTTAAAATAACACTGGTTTGCATACACAATGATTGATCAACACCTGCGTATGCCGGAGTTGGTGTTTGAAAAACAAGGATATTTACAGTGTCTGTTTTATCGTCACATACTCCATTAGCTACTGTCCATAAAAAAGTATAAGTTGCAGAATCTCCGCTTGATTTTGGGCCTAAGCCTGTAATTTCAGTATTATATAGCAATGGATTCAGAATAGTGGGTGCAGGACTATCGCCTGTATGGGATAGTAAAGTCCAGGTTCCCAATCCTACAGCGGGATTGGTTGCCGTCATTATTGCCGTGGTTGAACAGCTTAGGTTTTGGTCAGCTCCTGCAACAGCAGCGGATGGTTCCTGGCAATATTCAATTCTTACCTGATCAGCATTGCTGCAACTTTGATTGGAAACCGTCCATTGAAATACGTATAGTCCATATTTGGTACTATCATGGCCTGCAGGCGTATAGATAGCATTGTTCAATTCATCATTGTCAAAACTTCCGCTTGAACCGACTGGAGCAAATAGCTTCGTCCATTTTCCACTTCCGGAGACTGGAGCAGTTGCGCTCAGGTTTAAAACAGAGGTATGCGAAGAACAAACTGAAGTATCATTCCCAGCACCTGAATTGCTTGGAGGAGTATAAATGGTAACCTTCATGGTGTCAGTTGAAACACATCCGTCTTCGGAAACTGAATAAATAAAATTATAAACTCCAGGTATTAAACCTGATGCAGTAGCTGTATTGGCTGAAGTAGAAGTAATGGTTGCTGTATCAGGAGTATAATCCATTTGTGTCCAGCTACCTGTACTGGAAACAGTTCCAACTAAATTAACAGCTGTAATGACCTCGCAATAGTTTTGATCGCTACCGGCATTTGCATTTCTGATAACCCTGACTTTTATACTATCAAAAGTTGGTTCACAATAAGGTCCACCGCTAATGGTCCAGCGAAATATATAATTTCCGGTTATTAAATTGTTGACTGAAGTTGTAGGAGATGAAGGTGTTTCAATAAAAGGTGTATTAGGTCCGCTTACAATAGACCAGTATCCACTACCTAAAACAGCTGGATCTGCAGAAAGGCTTACTGTTGAATTTCCGCAAGTACCAATTGAATCTAATGTAATATTTGCAACAGATGCAGAATCTGATACAAAAACTGCAACCGTGTCTTTTGAAATACAGGCACCATTGATAATGGTATAAAGAAATCTGAAAACTACAGCAGGTGAACCATTGGCACGTAAATTTGTAAGCAATGTTGAAGCACTGTCGGGAGAGGCAATAACAGGACCTTGATTCCCTGTAAGTTGCGACCAATAGGCTGTTGAGCCAAGTGCTGGATTACTCCCTGTAGCAGTGAGGGTTGTATAGCTTCCGCAAACGCTGATATCAGAACCCGCATTCGCATTGATTGCACCCGGATCATTAACGGTTATCATAACTGTATCTCTTGTGGGGGTACAAACATTGCGAGAAATTACCCACTCATAATAATAGGTTCCCGGAATTAAACCTCTCACAGTAGTATTATAAAGAGTAGGAGAAGTAATTGTATCTGTCAAAGGTCCACTTATTTTATTCCATTGTCCGCTACCTGGAGTCGGATCATTTGCATTAAGTGTAACCTGCGTTGTTCCTGAAGATAAACACCGGTCAATACCAGCTAAAGAGGCTTTAGGTCCATAGGTATCATTTACACTGATCAAAACAGAGTCCGTAACAGATGCACATGAATTACGGATTGTCCAGTAAAACGTATAATCGGTAAATGGAAGTAAACCGTTTACTACAGCTGTTGAGTCGTGAATATTGGAGATGGTAAGCCCCGGTGTATTTGGCGATACCGTCCAGGTTCCCACTTCAAAAATATAATCGGGTTTTTGCGCATGCAGATAAACCGGTGTTTGATAACATACCAGCTGATCAGGTCCTGCACTCTTTGGATTAGGTGCATAAGATCCGGTTATAATGGTTACTGTATCTTGAGCATCAGGACAACCTTGACCCCCGGTTACATACCATAAAAAAGAATAGTGCTGATTGATCAGTAAACTGTCGATATGAAAAGTTGGGTTATGATGTGTAGGATGAGTGAATGTAATGGAAGATGGTCCACTGATCTGCGACCATTCCCCCTCACCTATACCAGTTAGTTTCGGGTCATTCCCCTGAAGAGAAGTAGTGTCAATGTTACAGTCAAGAATTTGGTCGGTTCCTGCATTGGCAGATTCACCCCCAAAAGAAGCAAAAATTTCCACTTCATCATAAGCAGTTCCACAACCAACATTCACAGTACTAACATTTCGAAATTGAACCAGATATTTCCCGCTGAAGTTAAATTTATCTGTTAAAACCAGTGGATTCGATGCATTGACCCAGATGGTATCTTTTAGAATTAGCGTATCAGCAATTGGGGAACCATAGATTCTGTATTGTACATTTCCCAAACCACCATTTATGTATGAAATGGAATCAGAACGTTCATTACAATGCAAAATGGAAGGTTTTGTTATAATGCTTAAAGTAGGAGGAAAATTTAAATAAGAAACAGTAAGTTCATCTGAATTTGAACATTGGGTGGTGTCATTATGAATGTTATAACGAAAAGTATAAGTACTGCTTCCGTCAAGATTAATAAGCGGAGTAACAGAACAGCTATCACAAACAATAGAATTAGCAGGCAATGTTGGGCCTCCAATCTGTGTCCATAATACATCTTCATTAATGTATATTCCCGGATTTCCATTCAAAACAGTCTGTGTTCGTCCGTCACAAAAAATCTGAGAAGCTCCAGCGCCTGCACCAGTGAGATTAGCAGTTGGTGGAGGAACTATAATGGTATCTAAAGCAGTCCCGCTAGCACAGATACCGTTAACTGTCCATCTGAATACATAGGTTCCCTGAACAAGCCCTGAAACACCAGAATTATTATCATGAATATTTGAAATTGAAGGCACTGTAGGACCACTTACGATTGTCCAGGTTCCACCCTGACCATTTACGAAATTTCCTGCGAAAGATCCCAAAAGATTTGTTGATTGCGTTGTAGAATAACAATGACTTAGAGTGCGTTTTGGACCTGCAGTTACAGGTGCTATACCTCCAAGATTGGTAATTACCACATTCGCTGATCCTGTACAATAACTCAACGTATCCGTAACAGTCCATAACAGCGTGGTTGCTCCTGCATAACCAGCGGAGATATTAATCTGAGTATTGTATAAATTGCGATTTACAGCTGATATTCCATTGCCAAAACCTGTCCATTCTCCAATTTGGTGAGTACCCGGAATACTACCGTTCAAAAAAGCTGTTGCTCCAGGGCAATAGGTTGTGGGAGAACCAGCTGCAACTGTAAGTGAAGGTAAAATATGATATTCAACATCCTGAGAAATCAATGAACCATCGAGACATTGAGTGGATAACCTGAAAATCAGCGTAGTATTTGGCAGAAAATTAGTAACTGAAGTTTCTAAGCTGGCTGTATCTGTTATTACTGCTGCGGGTCCACTTATCTGCGTCCATTTTACCCATGTAGTACCTGGAAAAGAACCAGATTTTTTACCATGAAGCAGCAAGGCTTGGTTGGGACAAATAGTCTGGTCAACACCTGCATTCACCGAACAGTTTTGTGCATTGAGTTGTTGAACAAATGTCAACATAAAAATGACTAATATTACATTTGTAAGAAATTTGATTTCTGATGTCATTTTTTTTACTGCAAAGTGTAAATGATTTCTCATATATTTTTTATTTAAGATTATTTTTTTATATAAATTAGATTAAATATGGATTAAATCAGAACTCTCTGATAATTTAATAAATTTATTATCGAAAATTTTTTCTTTACAAAAGAAGGAAAAAAATTCTTATTTAATTGATATTTAAAATAATATGTTTCTGAAGAAAAATAAAAATTAGTTGGAATATTTTTTAAAATCAATCCAAAATGATTGATTTTAAAAAAGGAGCAAAATATTGTTAAAAGATTGCAGGTAAATGAATTAAAGAATTCATTACTAATTTTAAAAATGACTTTTAATGTATTAATTAGTTGGGTAATTTCTTTAATAATATTTATTAAAGTTTCTATAAATGGATTTCTTTTAATAAAAATATTAAAAGATTTTTTTATTTTTAAAGTATATAAAATCAGAAAAAAAACCATCTAACAAAAACTTTTGATCTATAAATAACATTTAAAAATAAATTACACACATTAAAATTAAGACAATGTAATATATTTTTTATTTATTAAAAGAAACAAATATATATAAAATTGTAGGACATTTCTTACTTTTAGGATTATTAATAATAATTCTAAATAAAACATATATGTTAAATTATGTTTTGTAATTTAGTTATTTTATGAATTGTAGAAATCATATTATCAGGATTTAAAAATTAAATTATGATTTCAAAATATTAATATATTAATATATTAATACCGTATTATAAATTTAATTGTAAATATTTAGCCAAATATTTAACATTTATAATATCCATTGCGTGCAAGAAAACGCTGAAAATCTTATATATAATGGTTTTTAAAGCTTTTTTTACTTTTTAAAAAAATGAGTTATTTTTTAGACGATTTGTCGTTATTTTCAAAAATGTTCTTAAACTATTGCATTACAGTGATTTTTATAGTATCTTATATTTTTGCTTCTAAACGATTCGGCAATAATATATGATGGTTTTATTGATTTCAGCGTATTCTTTTAAAATTTACATTGTTTATCAGTATCTTAATATGTCCTGTACAATAAAGAGGATTTTTCTATATGTTCTGGCATGTTGTTGTTTGTATTGGCTTTCATTTTACCCATCAAACATACATTTTTCAATTTTCGGAGAAGTATTCTTAAAAATTTATTTAAGATTTGTTTTTTTTCTAACATCATATCTATTTCTAATATAATGTTTTCTGTATTTTTATTTTTGATGATTTTTTTATTTATTTTTTTTATCGTTTATTTATAGTAATTTTATACTGCAAATATACAATTATATATTTGTTATTTCACAGTTCGATAGCATTGTTTTTGTAATAAAGTGTAGTATATACACAGTTTAAATAATAATAGGATGTGGATTGATAGTTTAAAACAGAAAATTAAGCAGTTACATATAAGATATGAAGATGCTGCAGAAAGTATGGATATGACTTTAAATGGTTTTAACTCTGCTATTAAAGCAGGTTCGTTTAGATTTGAAAATATAATGAAATTTGCTGAAAAATATGATTTTAGCTTAGATGAACTTAGATTTGGATTCAATAATGATAAAATTGAAAAGGCGATAGATAAATACAAAAATACTGTGAATAAAATACAAATATCACATTGTGAAAATACAATTCCAAAAGATATTTACGAAGATATTAAAAAAAATTATGAGAATCGAATTATAGATTTACAAAGTCAAATTAAATTTATGCAACATTTGCTCGAAAAACAACAAAGCTGTTTGGAGTCAAAATCTTCCTAACAATTACTTATAAAAGGTGATATAATAACTGAAAAAATGATATATAAAAAACAAAATAGACTAAAATTTTATAAAGAATAAAAAAATACAGAAAGAAAACGAACAAAAGATAAAACAGAAACAACAAAAACAACTGATATCATAATTTTAAAAGGGGTGTTTATACTTTTCTCATCCTGTCGAGTGAGACGATTATGATACATTGGTTTTTTGCCACTTTAGCTCAGTCGGTAGAGCAACGCACTCGTAATGCGTAGGTCGTGGGTTCGATTCCCATGAGTGGCTCGAAATTTATTATCTGCTGGTATGGAATTGTTTCCATTTAAAAAAATAGTGCAGAAATTAAAAGGTATTAAAAAATCCGTTGATTTATAGTAAATCAACGGATTTTTTATATATATAATTGAAATTAAGCACTCATGGTTTCAACATCGGATTTTACTTTTTTAATTAATCCTTGTAAAACGGTACCAGGTCCAACTTCTATAAAAGTTGTGCCACCATCAGCTATCATATTTTCGGCTATTTGTGTCCAGCGAACCGGTGAAGTTAACTGAGCTATCAGATTTTCTTTAATCTGAGCAGGGTCAGTTATTGGTTTTGCATTTACATTTTGATAAACAGGGCAGATTGGAGTGTTAAAACTGGTTGAATTAATGGCTTCGGCCAACTCTACTCTTGCTGGTTCCATTAAAGGTGAATGAAAAGCTCCTCCTACTTTTAAGGGTAAAGCTCGTTTAGCACCAGCTGCTTTTAATTTTTCGCAAGCAATTTCTATACCTTTCATCGAACCTGATATTACCAGTTGTCCTGGACTGTTGTAGTTTGCTGGTACAACAATTTCTTCAATACCTGCACAGATTTCTTCGGTAGTTTTGTCATCTAATCCAAGAATAGCAGCCATTGTAGAAGGTTCCTTTTCACAGGCTTTTTGCATTGCATTGGCGCGTTTGGCAACCAAACGCAAACCGTCTTCAAAAGTTAGTGTTTTATTGGCAACTAAAGCTGAAAATTCGCCTAAAGAGTGACCAGCAACCATATCAGGTTTGAAATCGGCACCTAATGTATGTGCTAAAATAACTGAATGCAGGAATATAGCTGGTTGAGTTACTTTAGTTTGAACCAAATCTTCTGCTGTTCCGGCAAACATTAAATCTGTAATTCTAAAACCCAGAATTTCATTGGCTTTTTCAAACATTTCTCTGGCTTCGGTATTATTGTCATACAAATCTTTACCCATACCTACAAATTGTGCTCCCTGACCGGGAAAAACATATGCTTTCTTCATAATTTTCCTTTTTTAAATTAAATAGTAAATATTATTTAATAACTTTATTTCTTTTTATTAATTCTAATTCATTTATGCGTTCAAAATGCTTAATATTAAGTGTAGCTAATTTCATATTATTGGCAATAGCTGTACCAGCTATCATTAAATCCGGTTTATCTATTCTCTTATTTTTCCTTTTTAATTCTCTTTCAATCATTGTTGTAATACGATTTGCTTTAGAGTTATATGGTAAAGATACAATCATATTGAAGAATTCATCCCAAAATAAATCTTGTTCTGAATTACTTCCATAGTAAATTTCATATTCTGTTATTGCTGAAACTGCAAATAAATCATACTCCTTCGTTAATTCATAAAAAAATGATTTTTGCTTATTAACTTTACGAAAATAATCAATCAAAATGGATGTATCCAGACAAATTATTTGATTCTCCATTGATTGAATGCTTTTCTGTTTTCTTTAAATTCTTCATATTGACTGTCAGACATAACTGGACCTTTTAAAAGAAATTTCTGGAAATCTGTTTTTTCAGTTTTTAAATCAAATTCGATATTTTCTAAATCTGATTTGATTTTAGCAATCTGATTTGCGGGCAAATGTCTGATAATATTAATCAATTGATCGTATTGTATATTGACTGTTAATTGCATTTTTTTTTACAAAGTTAGCAAATTTATTTGCTGGATTTTAATAGAATAGTAATCAGAAGGTGAAATTTATAATTAAGATATTATTTTCTGTTTCCAAAAAAACGAAGTAAAAACAAAAATAAATTAATAAAGTCGAGATATAAGGTTAATGCACCCATTATCATTAGCTTTTTGTAATTTTCATCACCATACATGCTTCCGGAACCAATCCTTTTCAGTTTCTGAACGTCATAAGCTGTGAGACCTGTAAATATTAATACACCTAAAAAGCTGATAATATAATCCATAGTTCCGCTTTTCATAAAAAAGTTTACAACACTGGCAATTATAATTCCAATTAAACCCATCATCATAAGAGAACCAAACTTAGTTAAATCAGTTTTTGTAGTATAACCTGCAACTGCCATTATTCCAAACATTCCTGCTGCAATAGCAAAAGTCAGATAAATTGATCCTAATGTATAAATTAAAAATATAAAACTTAAGCTCATTCCCATTAATACTGAGAAAACAGCAAAAAATAGTGTGATAACAGAAGATGAAAATTTATTAAATCCCATGCTCATTAATAATACAAAACCTAATGGTGCAAATGTTACGATATAGCCTAAGGTTGACATGCCGGTTTCATTTATTAATAAACTGATTAATGATGGATTGGATGCGAAAAAATAAGCAGTAATTCCTGTTACAGATAATGCCATAAACATCCACATAAAAACACCTGAAATAAATGTTTTAGAAGCTATTCCGCTTTCTTCTGTATAATTGGTTGTCTGAAAATTGTTGTTTTGTTGATTAAACATATTTCTGATTTTAAAATGTTAATTCTAATTACTTTATAACTTAATTGACCTGAAAAAGTTCAATATTGATGCAAAGATATAAATATATTTAATTTCGATTTATTATGAGTTGATTAAAGATTGTTAAAATAATATATTTTTCATTGTCATCAGGTTTCTAAATTCGTTTATTATAGTTGTTATTCAAAAAACAAAGCTTTTAAATACAATAAATTACTAAACTTTTTTTAAACAGATTTGTTTCTTAAATTACGTTAAACAATTTTTAAGTATTATGATTAAAAAATTGCTTGTTGCCAATCGCGGCGAAATAGCGGTGAGAGTAATGCGTTCATGTAAAGAGCTTGGAATAAAAACAGTAGCTGTGTTTTCGGATGCCGACCGCAAAGCAAAACATGTTAGATATGCTGATGAAGCTTACTATATAGGAGCTTCACCTTCTTCGGAGAGCTATTTAAGGATGGATAAAATAATGGATGTTGCAAAAAAATCGGGCGCTGATGCCATACATCCTGGTTATGGTTTTTTATCGGAAAATGGCGATTTTGCTGAACTTTGTGAACAGGAAGGGATTATTTTTATAGGTCCTTCTCCCTATGCCATTCATACAATGGGAGATAAAATTACAGCACGACAAACCATGATGGAAGCTGGAGTTCCTGTAGTACCTGGTACAAAGGAAAAAATCTCTTCAGAAAAGCGAGCATTGGAAATTATAAGGGAAATCGGATTCCCTGTAATGATAAAAGCTTCAGCAGGAGGTGGAGGCAAGGGAATGCGAATGGTAAAAGAAGAAAGTGAGTTAATTAGTGCAATCAGAGGGGCTCGTTCCGAGGCAAAATCTGCTTTTGGTGATGATGCCGTTTATATTGAAAAATATATATCATCACCACATCATATAGAATTTCAAATACTTGCCGATCAATTCGGTCATACCATTCATCTATGCGAAAGAGAATGTTCTGTACAACGACGCCATCAGAAAGTGGTTGAAGAAACGCCTTCACCATTAATGACTGATGAACTTCGGGAAAAGATGGGAAAAGATGCAGTTGCTGCTGCAAAAGCTGTAAACTACTATGGAGCAGGAACTATTGAGTTTTTAGTAGATGATGATTTAAATTATTATTTTCTTGAAATGAATACCCGTTTGCAGGTTGAACATCCAATTACTGAAAGAGTTGTAGGGGTTGATATTGTTCGCGAACAAATAAATATAGCAAATGGCTTACCTTTAACATA
>CAZYEM010000071.1:6829-16317 GCA_964646395.1 uncultured Bacteroides sp. | reverse complement strand
TGTTATTATCCAGGTTAGCATTTAAAATTAAGTCCCGTTCAGAAATGGTTAAACATATTGGTTCGCCGTATTTCTCTTTAGGTATGGTATAACCTTTATCTGATGCACTCCTTTTAAATGGATAGGGTATATTTATACCATCAAAGTTATTTATTGAATAATTCCAAAATGTACGTATTAAGCTTATAATTGATTTTATGGTATTATCTCCTTTCGGTGGGGTATCATCCCTTAGGTAGGTTTCAAAATCTTTTAATATTTCTGCAGTACAGTTTTGAAAAGTTAATGTAATGTTCTTATGTAAGGAATATTTTTTTAAGTGCTTTTTATAACTTTTAATACTTTTTAATCTGTTTGGAGTAGCTTTTGAATTTTTATAGTAAATATCAAAATAATAAAATATATCCTTTTCAACTTCAATAATCGGATCAGGTTTAATAATTTTTTTTGTAACAATATCCAATTCATTAATTATAAATTCCTTTTCGGGTGGTGTTGTTATATTATTGAAAATATCAATCAATTTTGATTTTATCTGAATAAGTACATTGTTAATCTCATTGTATTGAATAATTCTTTTTCCTTGTTTGCCTTTGGCTTCTTTTTTAACTATCTGTTTTTCAGCATCAAACTTATCAATATCAATTCTATACCCTGTAAAATACACAATATTTAATGAATTATAAGTGATTTTAGCATTAATCGGAACATTTTTTTTAATTAATACGCTTTCATTGTATCTCTTTTCTAGTATGAATTTTACGTTGTATTTCATGGTAAATATTGTTTTAAAAAACTACATACAAAAGTACATACATTTTTTATAATAACGAAATAAAATATAATAAAATTATAAATACGTATTAAATTAATTTATAGTATATTTGCACTTTAATATAAAATCTTATAAAACATAATAAAACATATATAGTATTCCCAGCATGATCACCAAAAAGCCGTTAACATTTGTTATCGGCTTTTTTTATTATCATATTTTTCGGTATTTCAATGCTTAAAATAATTCCTGAAAAACAATTTCGTTCTATTTTTTTTTGTAATTTTGTTACTTGAATAACAATACAATTAATTCATTAAAAAATGAAATTCACACCTGAAATATGTAGAATTAAAGATCAGAGAATGAAACCTTTCATTGATGCTGATGAAATCTGGAATCTTATAAATAATACAGTATCTACTAAAGATAGAGTAAAAGAAGTTATTGCTAAATCATTAAGTAAACAACGACTTACGCTGGAAGAAACCGCAGTTCTAATAAACGTAACTGATCCAGAACTGATCGAAGAAATTAAACAAGGTGCAAGAACACTAAAAAAAACTGTTTATGGAAATAGAATCGTTTTATTTGCACCTTTATATGTTGGAAATAAATGTACTAACAATTGCAAATATTGCGGATTCCGTACCGAAAATAAATCTGCTATCAGAAAAACTTTATCAGATCAGGAATTAATTGAAGAAGTTGAAGCTTTGGAAGATAATGGGCAAAAACGATTAATTCTTGTTTATGGTGAACATCCGGCATATTCACCTGAATATATTGCACATACAGTTAATGTAGTTTATGGCGTTAAAAAAGGAAATGGAGAAATAAGACGTGTTAATATTAACGCAGCTCCACTTGATATAGATGGATTCCGCATCGTAAAAGATTCTGGAGTTGGCACTTATCAGGTTTTTCAGGAAACGTATCATCCAGAAGCATACAAAATTTATCATGTTGGCGGAAAAAAAATGGATTATGAATATCGATTAACTTCATTGGATCGTGCACAGGAAGCTGGATTGGATGATGTTGGCATCGGTGCCTTATTTGGTCTTTACGACTGGCGTTTTGAAGTATTAGGATTAGTTCGTCATACTAATCATTTGGAAGCTTGTTATAATGTTGGCCCTCACACAATTTCTTTTCCACGAATTCAAAGTGCTTCTTCATTGGATATTGATGGAAAATATTTTGTGAGTAATGAAGATTTTGTAAAGTTAGTTGCTATTTTAAGACTAGCTGTTCCTTACACTGGTATGATTTTAACTGCACGTGAAAGTGCGGCAATCAGAGATGAAGTAATTAGCTTTGGCGTTTCTCAAATAGACGGTGGAACTAAATTGGAGTTGGGGAGTTATGCAGCTTCTAAAAATGAGAATCAGGATTTAAACCGTGAACAATTCGTTATCAATGACAACCGTTCATTAAATGAAATAATTGATGATTTATTGGATAAAGATTATATTCCTTCTTTTTGCACTGCTTGTTATCGTTTAGGGCGGACTGGTGAGCATTTTATGGAGTTTTCGGTTCCTGGATTCATTAAAAGGTATTGTACGCCTAATGCAATTTTGACTTTGGCTGAATATATAAGTGATTACGCTCCAATGGATACAGCACATAAAGGATGGATTGTTATCGAAAAGAATATCGAAAAGTTAGATGATGATAAAACTAAAAATGAAGTAAGAAATCGTGTCGAAAAAATTAAAAATGGTGTAAGAGATCTTTATTTTTAAATCTAAAATTTATGAAAGAAATGAGAATATTGGGCTTGATGATTACTGATAGAATCAAAGAAGCCGGCAGAACACAAAAAGTATTAACCAGTCATGCTCATGTAATAAAATCTCGTTTGGGATTTCACGAAGTCTCAGAGGATGTATGTAGTAGAGTTGGTATGATCATTTTACAATTAAGCGGTAAATCAGAAGATTTCGATTTACTTGAAAAGGATTTAAATCTTGTAGGGGGGTTGGATGTTCAAAAAATGAGTTTCAATTTATAAAAATAAATATGAAGGAAATTAGAATTTTAGGCTTACATTTAACCAATAGGGTTAAGGAAGCTATTAAGGTACAGGATGTTCTAACAAAGTTTGGATGTTCAATAAAAACCCGTTTGGGTTTACATGATGTAAATGAAGAGGTTTGTAGCGCAAACGGAATTATTATTTTGGAATTATGTGGTAGTATTGATGAAATGGCTAAGTTAGAGAACGAACTTTTAAAAATTGAAGGATTGGAAGTCCGAAAAATGACTTTCTAACATTTTTTAACCATTTATTTAGTCAAAAAACCACAAAATCAACTTAGTTTTGTGGTTTTCTTTTTATAATCAATTGCATAATGAAAAAAATATTATTCGGTTTAATTATTTTTTACGCTTTCATTTTAACTTCTTTTGCACAGAATACACAACTATTATTTAAAGGCAAAAATCAATATCTTGGTCAGATTGAAGATAATGCACTTCCTGTAACCCTTAGTTTTTATTATGTAAATAAAAGCAAAACAAATATTAGAATTGTCTCGGTAAAATGTTCTGATGAAACAAAAGTTACGGATTGGAATAAAAATCAAACAATTGCTGCCGGAAAATCAGGAAAAATTAGTTTTTCATATAACGGAAACAGATTAGGGGTTTTTAATCAAAAGATTTTAATAAAAACAAATGAACCAAATACCAAGGAGACAGAACTGGTTTTTGGTGGCGAAGTTATTCCCCGCAAAAAAACTTCTGCAGATATTTACGCTAATAATAATGGTGTAATTAGTTTTGCTTCTAATATCATTAATTTTGGTGAAATTAAAAATACACAAAAGAAAACTGATTCATTATTTTTCATCAACAATTCAAACAAAACATTAACTATTGAAGATTACGAACTTAATCCTTCGTTTGCTAAAATAGTTATTGTAACTAATGATATTTTACCTAAGGCAAAAGGGAAAATAATTGTGGTTTATAATGCAACACTTCGCAATGCTTATGGCAAAACAACAGATACCATTTATTTTAAATCAAATGAAGAAAATAATTCATTAAAAGAAATTTATTTACAGGCTGATATTTATGAAGATTTCTCTAAAATTAAACCTGAAAAACTTAAATTAGCTCCCAAAGCATATCTGATTAATACAAATTATGATTTTAAATATGTAAAAAAAGGAGAAGATGTAAAAACCGTTTTTAATATTAAAAACAAAGGTAAAACACAGCTTTTAATTCGAAAAGTTGACAAAACCTGTGATTGTATAACTGTAAATTATCCCGAAAAAATTAGATTCGACAGAGATTCTCCAATAGGAATTTCTATGAACACTCAAGGCTTGAAAGGAAATATCCATGAAACAGTTACTATTATTACCAATGATCCGGAAAACCCACGTATTGTTTTGCATTTGATGGGAATTGTTGATTAATGATTTATTAAATATTTTTTGAGGATTTGTCTTTTTTTATTTAATCATTCTTCTTTTCAAAAATAATTTGTAGGTTTGTACTTTATAAATTAAAATTAAACAACATGCTTATAAATGCTGTTTTATCGTGGTTGATGAAAAAAAGGATTCATCAGATTGAGCTTTTCAAGAAATATCCGCATGATGTTCAGCAGGAGTTGTTTCGCAAACTGATTAATGCTGCCAGTAATACAGAATATGGTATACTATTTGGTTATAAATCCATTACAAAACCTGAACATTTCAAAGAAAGGGTTCCCATTAATGATTATAATTCAATAAAACCATATATCGACCGGCTTATGCGTGGTGAGCAAAATATATTGTGGAATTCTGATATAAAATGGTTTGCTAAATCTTCGGGTACAACTTCCGATAAAAGTAAATTCATTCCTGTGAGTGAAGAATCTCTGGAAGAATGTCATTTTAAAGGAGGGAAAGATATGCTTTCCATTTATTGCAATAATTATCCAGATACCCAGTTATTTGATGGTAGAGGTTTGGCTTTAGGTGGCAGTCACAAAATAAGTGAAATCAATAACGAATCCTATTATGGCGATTTATCAGCCATCATCATTCAAAATTTGCCTTTTTGGGCAGAATTTCATCGTGTTCCTAACCGTACTATTGCACTTATGGATGAATGGGAAAGTAAAATTGAAAAAATGGCATTGGCAACCATTGAGCATGATGTAACAAACTTGAGTGGTGTTCCTTCCTGGACTTTGCTATTACTGAAAAAGATTTTAGAAATTACGGGGAAGAAAAATATTTGTGAAGTTTGGGAAAACCTGGAAGCCTATTTTCATGGTGGTGTTAGTTTTTCTCCTTACCGCGAGCAATTTAAACAACTTATCCCTTCTTCAAACATGAATTACCTGGAAACATACAATGCTACTGAAGGCTTTTTTGGAATACAAGACAGGAGCAATTCAGATGAATTATTGTTAATGCTCGATTATGGTATCTATTATGAATTTTTGCCTCTTGATTTGCTTGGAACAGAAAACCCAAAAACATTAAGTTTGGACGAAGTGGTGAAAGATGAAAATTACGCAATGATTATTTCTACTAATGCAGGTTTGTGGCGTTATTTAATTGGCGATACCGTTAAGTTTACTTCAATTAATCCTTTTCGTATTAAAATTACTGGCCGAACCAAAAACTTTATCAATGCCTTTGGAGAAGAATTAATTGTGGATAATGCAATAAATGCTTTAGCAATAGCCTGCGAAAAAGCAAATGCTGAAATTGTAGAATTTACAGCAGCTCCCATTTATCTGGAAGAAGGTAAAAATGCTACTCATGAATGGTTGATAGAATTTAGCAAGCCACCAGAAAGTATTGAATATTTTACTGAAATGCTTGATAATGCATTAAAATCATTGAATTCGGATTATGAAGCAAAAAGGTATCATAATCTGATGCTAAAAATGCCTGTAGTAAAAAGCGTACCTGAAAATACATTTTACAATTGGCTGAAATCAAAAGGGAAATTGGGTGGACAACACAAAGTACCTCGCTTATCAAACGACCGTAATTACGTAGATGAGATTTCAGAAATGATTCTGAAGGATAGAAAATAAAGTTTGTTATTTTAAGAAATTTATATCATAATCCACCAGAATAACTTTTATATTTGCTTTTGTTGCAATATTTATAATCTGTTGTTTATCGTTTTCTGTTGTCAATCCATTAGTCCAGATATGGCAATTGTATTTTCTGAAATATTTTTCCATAAACGGAAACATATTGTAATGTGCAGATATTGCATCAAATTGATAATTGCTTAATATTAATTCAAGATCCTCATATAGATTATTTTGAGCAATTGATGAAATAAAATCTTCAGATATATCAGGTATCCAAAGGCTGGTAAATATCCCCGATATTTTATATAAAGCCAATAACTCAGGAAAACTATTCTCAACTATTATTTTGTCTTGAAGATTATATTTTGCAATAATTGATTTCATTTCTTCAACAGATTCAAAGGCATTAGTACTGTTCAAATTTTTAAAATCAATCCAGTAATAATATTGTGAACAATTGGCAATGCTGTCAAAATAAGAATCTAAGCTAATGCCTGTTGGAAAATCGTGTCCCGTTTGAAATTCATTTTCATTATCCATATAGAAAACGTCAAGCTCTATACCATTGAATTCCTTTAAAGCTTCATTAGCTTCACTTGCAGTATTTACCCTGTGTTTCCAGAGTTTATTTTCAGGAAAATCATAAATAGCTGTTGGCGGATTATATTTTCGCATGTTAAAGGTATTATCTTTTTCGCAGCTACTTATTAATACGACTATGATTGTGAGGATAAAAACTTTTAGTGAGTATTGCATTTATTTGTAATTATAAAATGTAGTTTGATTACGATTAATATATTGTCGTTAATTATGACAATATAATTTGGAGTAACTTGCGGCAATTCGGTTTATTTGATAAATGTCAATAAAAAAGGTTTAAACTTGATTAAAATATTCAATTTAATTACGTAATATGTTTTCAAATACCAAAGTATAAATGATTGAATTGAATTTAAAAGCTTTTTGAAAATTTGGCTAAAACAATAAAAACAAATTAATGATATTACAAACGTCAATAATTTTCGGCAATTTATCATAATCTGAAACTCCATATTTTCCTCCAAATGCATAACCTTAAATATGCAACATCCTATTTATCATTTAATTTAAATCTAAATAAGCAGTGGCAAGGCGTCCAGACGTTCGGAACTTAAGAAATCGACCGAAAACACATCTTCCGGAACTTCGGACACTCACTTTTCGACCGAAAACTAAACGTCCGGAACTTCGGACACCCACTTTTCAACCGAAAACTAACCTTCCGAAACTCAGGAAGCTTACTTTTCGACCGACGGCTCAAAATCCGGACTTTTTATTAAGTCTAAATTTACAGTTTACCTTTTCAAATAAGTTTTTTAAAAAAAATAGCGACATTACATTGATATTTTGTAAATTTGTAAAGTAATTAATTTTACAACAACCGGTTTAATTACAATAGAAGAAGTTACAATTGGAATAAAAATATGAAAAAGATTTATAATATCTTATTTTTATTTTGCATCATGCAAGTTGCCAATGCACAGATAAGTGCTACATTTACAACTAAAATCAATACAGTTTGTAATGGTAATCCATGTATTTATAATGGCCCTAAAAT
Organism: uncultured Bacteroides sp.; assembly: GCA_964646395.1. GTDB lineage: Bacteria > Bacteroidota > Bacteroidia > Bacteroidales > JACABE01 > JACABE01. The sequence continues at coordinate 8,877 of CAZYEM010000071.1, read as the reverse complement.
ATTAATAAATGAAGTGATGCTTTCACCTTTTCCGGGCGATGGATCCATTTATGGATATGATAGTTTGCGAAGAGCTGAATGGATTGAATTATATAACCCCGATATTTGTCAATCGATAGATGTTTCATGTTTCTTTTTAGGTAATAATGCTCCTGAATTTACTCAGACTGCTAATGTTAATTATGGAGGTGGCTTTGTAATTCCCACAGGAACAGTTGTTCCACCTAGAGGTTTTGTTATTATAAGAGGCTCCAATGCAGCTCCAGTTCCTTCTTATTTGCTTTTGCAAAATGGAGGAAAGACAATTGAAATTGTTGTTGACGAAAACATTATTAATAATATATGTTTAGATGGTGGTCAACGATTATGGTTCCCAAATTTAGGTGGTTGGTTTGCCTTTTATGATGATAGTGGAATACCACAGGATGCCATATCATGGAATGATGAAACAAATTCGTGTATGACATGTCCACCTTGCAATCCCGTTGCTCCATCCTGTGGTTATAGTGGTTATCTTACTTCTTATCATAGTATCCCTGTTGCTAACAAAAACCACATAACTTCGGTAAATCCAGCAGATTATCAAGGTTTATCACTCAGAAGAATACCTGATGGTGGCAACTGGAATTCAAATCCATCTTCACCTACTTATGGAAATTGCAACACGATATGTATTCCTCCACCAAATATTACCTGCAACGGAATGGCTGTTGTTATTCCGTCAGGTGGTCAGGCTCCATATAATTTCTTATGGGACGATCAGCAACTAACAACAAATGATACAGTAACCGGTTTGTGCGAAGGTCTTTATCATGTAATTATTACCGATGCAAATCACGATACTGTTATTTTTAGTGTTCAGATTAACAATTTACAACTTTCAACATCAATTACTTCAACCAATGTTAGTTGTATGGGTGGAAATAATGGTTCGCTTACTGTTATTCCCAACAATGGCACTTCAGCTTTTCATTACTTATGGAGCACTGGTGACACAATATCTTCTGTCAATAATTTAGCAGCAGGTAATTATTCTGTAACGATTACAGATGTCAACGGATGTGTTTGCGATACTTTTGCAATAATACCCGAAAGTCCTGTTGTATTATCTGTTAATACAAATGATGAAACTATTTGCAAAGGATACAGCACAACTTTAACAGCTTCCCCTTCAATTGCTGGTGGTATTTTTCATTGGATGCCCAACGGTCAACAAACATCAGATATTACAGTTACGCCTTTATTTTCAACTAATTATTCAGTAATTTATACAATATTTGGTTGTGTTGCAAAAGACACTTCAACAGTTACTGTAAATTCACAACCTCATGCTTCCATATATTGTAACAGACAAACCATTTCACCAGACGATTCTACACAACTACAGGCAATGGGAGCAATTTCCTTTTTCTGGAATAATGGTCTTACTTCAGATAAAATTTTCGTTTATCCCGATGAAGATACGATTTATTGCGTAATAGCTTCAAACAATAACGGTTGTTTCGATTCTACTTGTATAAAGATAAATGTAAGAGGAGTTTCAATGTTATATGTTCCTAATGCTTTTACTCCAAATTATAATGGATTGAATGATGTTTTTCTGGTAAAATCAACTAATATTGAGAAGTTTCATATTCTTATTTTTAATCGATGGGGCAATTTGCTTTTCGAAACCAGCGATATCAATGTAGGATGGGATGGAAAATATAATGGTATTCTGGTTCCGGAGGGGGTTTATGTGTATTCGATAGAAGCCATTGGGGAAGATAAAGTGCCATACAGGAAACTGGGAAGTATTACCGTATTAAGATAATTAAATAAGAATATAAGTAAAAGACACTTATCTTAACCAGTTTCTCATAATTATTAAACCATTTTCAGTAATATATGATTCCGGATGAAATTGGACACCTCTCACATCAAATATTTTATGCTTGCATGCCATAATTGTATTTTCATGATCTATGGCAGTTATATCTAGAATATCATTAGGAAAATCTTTCCGGCTAACTACCCATGAATGATAACGTCCAGTAATAAAACAGTCT
>CAZYEM010000071.1:0-6819 GCA_964646395.1 uncultured Bacteroides sp. | reverse complement strand
TCTTTTACATCCTCAAAAAGATAATCGTTTGTTGAAGTAATAATGGTTTTGCTTCCTATTCCGTGCATTATATTATCCATTTGTATTAGTTTTGCTCCAAAACATTCTGCTATTGCCTGATGACCCAAACATATTCCAAGTATTTTTTTTGATGGAGCAAATTTCTTAATCAAATCACACATTATACCGGATTCAGATGGAATTCCAGGGCCAGGAGAAAGTAAAATCCTGTCAAAAGCATTTACTTCGTCAAGTGTAATTTTATCATTTTTTGCAGTTATAAAATCATTTACTCCGCATTGTTCAACCAGTTGAACCAGATTGTAAGTAAACGAATCGTAATTATCGATAATTAATAGACGCTCTTTCATTGTTGATGCAAAAATAAACTAAAATATTAATACTTTTGCAATAGAAATAATTCAGGCATGCAAGAAGCAATTATAATGATGAACAACTTAGGATCAGAAAGAAAACCCTTTCTGTTTATCATTGATTTTGAAATTAAAAAGCCTTTAGTCTTTCCTCAAGATAAAATTCCCTTTGATATTATGTTTGATATTAATGGAATTTCAAATATTTCAAATGAAAGTCCAATTTCAGAAAGACCTTTTTATCTGAACAAAAAGCCAATAGATTTTAAAACTTATAAAATTGCTTTCGACAAGGTAATTGCTCATTTGCAATATGGAAACAGTTATTTGATTAACCTCACTCAACCAACATTAATTGATACAAATCTTGATTTACAAACCATATTTTACAAAAGTATTGCCAAATATAAACTTTATTTTAAAGATAAATTTGTAGTGTTTTCGCCAGAAATTTTTGTAAAAATTAAAAATAACATCATTTCATCATTTCCGATGAAAGGTACCATTGATGCAGCTATTCCTGATGCTGAAAATATAATATTGAATGACAAAAAAGAAACTGCAGAACATTACACTATTGTTGATCTTATTCGAAACGATTTGAGCAGAGTGGCAAAAAATGTGAAAGTTGACAGATTCCGCTATATCGATCATCTTAAAACAAACAATAAGCATCTGTTGCAGGTAAGTTCTGAAATAAGTGGCGAACTACCCGATGATTATTACAAATATATTGGTGATATTTTATTTAAATTATTACCTGCAGGTTCAATTTCAGGTGCTCCTAAAAAAAAGACATTGGAAATAATCTCAGAAACTGAGAATTATGATCGTGGATATTATACAGGAGTTTTTGGGTATTTTGATGGTTACAATCTGGATAGTGGTGTTATGATTCGTTTTATTGAGAAAACAGATAATGGCTTAGTTTACAAAAGCGGAGGAGGAATTACTGTGAAAAGTGTAGCAGAAAATGAATATCAGGAATTAATTGACAAAGTTTATGTGCCGTTTGCTCGAAACAATTAAAATTAAAAATGGTAAATTGCACAATATCAATTTGCACAACGAACGTTTAAACCGTTCCCGTCAAGAATTATTTGGTATAAATGATAAGATTGATTTAGAAAACGAAATTCATTTACAAGAAAATACCCTAAACGGTATAAGTAAATGCAGAATAGTTTACAGCAAATTTATTGAAGAAATAGATATAATACCTTATCAATTCAGAAAAATTGGTTCTTTGAAGATTGTCGAAAACAATGAAATAAAATATACATATAAATATTATGATCGCTATTTTATAAATCAGCTATATGCATTAAGAGAAAAATGCGACGATATTCTTATTATAAATAATGGTAGAGTTACCGATACTTCTTATTGCAATATCGTGTTTAGTGATGGAAAAAAATTACTTACTTCATTTATGCCATTGCTAAAAGGAATAAAGCGTGAACAACTATTAAATGAAGGGATTATAATAGAAGAAGATATCAAAAGAAAGGACATCCATTTATTTAAAAAAGTTTTTCTGATAAATGCCATGATTGACCTTGATGATAAAATGGAAATTCTTACAAGTAAAATAATTTAATTTTCTAACTTTGCAAACAAAATAAAACATATAATTATTATATTCAATTGATCAGTTATTCATTCAATCAATAAATAAAACATGAAAAAAGTAATAAATACATCAAATGCACCTATAGCAATAGGACCTTACAGTCAAGCAATTGAAGCCAACGGAATGTTATTTATTTCAGGACAAATTCCTATTGATCCTTCAATATCAAAAGTTGTAGAAGGTGGTATTAAGGAACAAACCGAACAAGTAATGAAAAACATTGAAGCTATTTTAACCGAAGCCGGTTATACATTTGCCAATGTTATCAAATCAACTTGTTTGCTTAGCGATATGGAAAACTTCGCAGCAATGAACGAAGTATATGGCAAATATTATACTATTAATCCACCAGCTCGTGCTGCTTTTGCAGTAAAAGGTTTACCCCTCGGTGTAATGGTAGAAATTGAAACTATAGCAACTAAATAAATTAACTTTTAGTTTTTAGAGCTCCTTGCATTTAATTATGTAAGGAGCTCTTATTTTAAAATAAACTAATAATTCAGGATCAATTATAATGTTTTTACGTAATATTCAAAAGATATTAGATGTCTTATAAAAAATATTTATTTCAATTACTTTATTTTAAGTCAGTGAAGATATCTATAGTTAAACCAACACGATTTATAGATTAGTTCGTTTTTTTTTATAATTCCATAAGAAATTAGTTGTAATTTCAAGAACGGAGAGAATTGGTTTATTACTTATTTCATTCCAATTTTAATTACAAAAAACACATTTTTTTTCATTAGTATGATAGATGCTTTAGACAATAGAATGAAGTTAGATATTAAACAATATAATTTCATTTTATCTATTGATAATTATGTATTTCTTCATTTGTTATTTGATAAAAGAATAAAAATTATTAAAACGAAAACCAAAGAAAATCTAAAAATTATCTAAAAAAATAACTTTTTAAGATAATTTTGATTTAAAAAGATGTATATTTGTGATTGAATTGTGGAATTAATGTAAAAAAAGAATCTTAGAACTATCTTTTAAGATTGTTTTGAATGTTTTAATTTTGAGAAAAAGTATTTCTACAATAAACAATTAAGCAGATTTGCTTTGTTATTTTTAGTATAATCCAAACAATTGTTATATGTAAAGTATATGAAAAAGAGATTTTTACTTTTTCTTTCTTTAGTATTCTTAATGTCATGTAATACTAATCAGGAAAGTATTACAAATGTTAATACTACAAAAGATGTACTTACTCATTTACGAGTAACAGTATTGGCTGAATTGCCAGAAAGTCTTAAATCCAAAACCTTTGTTTTGGATACAATGCCAAAGCCGAAAACAGTATTAGTTCCTAAAAATGGAGGTATAACTAAAATGTTACCATTTTTACAAAATGAAAAAGGGGAGCCTATTTTAAACTCCGAAGGCAAACATTTTATTATGGGTGAAGGCGGCAAATCCAATTTTACTAACTTTACAACCAATAATGGCCTTGCATTAGATGCGGTCAGTTGTTCTGTAATTGATAGGTTTGGAAATCTTTGGTTCGGAACTTTTGGTGGGGGAGTGAGCCGTTACGATGGAAAATCATTTACATCATTTACCACCACACAAGGTCTTGGAAATAATATGGTTTGGAGCATCATAGAAGATAAATCTGGAAACCTTTGGTTTGGAACTTATGGTGGTGGGGTAAGTCGCTATGATGGTAAATCCATCACTTCTTTTACTACAGAGCAAGGACTGGCTAACAATATGGTTTGGAGTATTCTTGAAGATAAAAAGGGTATACTTTGGTTTGGTACTGATGGCGGTGGGGTGAGCCGTTATGATGGCAAATCTTTCACTTCTTTTAATTCTGCTAATGGTTTAGTTAGCAATATGGTTAGAAGCATTATTGAGGATAAAAATGGAAATTTATGGTTCGGTACTCTCGGCGGAGGAGTGAGCCGTTACGACGGCAAATCATTCACTAAATACACTACAGATCAAGGCCTTGGAAGTAATTCTATTTTTAGTATTATTGAAGATAAAAACGGTAATTTATGGTTTGGAACTGATGGTGGAGGAGTGAGCTGCTATAATGGCAAAATCTTTAAATCATATACTACCAATCAAGGACTCGCTAATAATATTGTTTGGAGTATCTTAGAAGATAAATCAGGAAATCTGTGGTTTGGTACTTATGGTGGTGGAATAAGTCGTTATGATGGCAAATCATTCACTTCTTTTACAACAGCACAGGGACTTGCTAATAATAGTGTTTACAGTATTTTAGAGGATAAATGCGGAAACCTTTGGATTGGCACTGATGGTGGCGGGGTGAGTCGCTATGATGGCAAATCATTCACTTCTTTTACAACAGCACAAGGACTTGCTAATAATATTGTTTGGAGTATCTTAGAAGATAAATCCGGTAACTTTTGGTTCGGTACAAATGGTGGTGGAGTGAGCCGTTACGATGGAAAATCATTTACTTCATATACTACCACGCATGGTTTGGCTGATAATATTGTTTTTAGCATTTTAGAAGATAAATCCGGAAGCATTTGGTTCGGCACAAGTGGAGGTGGAGTGTGTCGTTTTGATGGTAAATCATTTACTACATATAACACCACTCAGGGACTAGCTAATAATAATGTAAGGAGTATCATTGAAGATAAATCCGGAAACCTTTGGTTCGGAACTGTGGGTGGAGGAGTTAGTCGTTTTGATGGCAAATCCTTTACTACATTTTCTACCCTACAAGGACTAGCTAATAATAGAGTTTACAGTATCTTAATGGATAGAAACGGATACCTTTGGTTCGGTACTTATGGTGGTGGGGTAAGCCATTACGATGGCAAATCCTTTACTACATTTACTACCGATCATGGTTTGGCTAATAATATGGTTTATGGTATTTTAGAGGATAAAAAAGGAAACCTATGGTTCGGCACTGATCAAGGACTCAGTATGATATCAGCAGGAGATGTGAAAAAATTTGAAAAAGAAAAGAATAAAGAAACAAACAAAAATATAATTTCTTCATTTCTTTTTAAGAGTTTTAAAATAGCAGATGGATTACCCGATGATTTTGTAACAAATGTTATTCAACTAACAAACGGTAAAATAGCTATAAGTACTAATTTAGGTATCACCGTTTTTAACGTATCAAATGACTATAGTAAACTTAATGATATAGAAATATACAACTCCAATACAGGCTATCCTGTAAAAGATGTGAATGTTGGACAAAATTGTATGTTATTAGATAGAAAAGGCATTATTTGGGCTGGCACAGGCAGTGAAAATTCTGCTTTGATAAGATTTGATTATATGGCTCTTCAAAAAAAATATCAAATACCAACTCTAGTTATTCAAACCATTAAAATTGATGAAGAACCTATTTGCTGGAACAATATACAATCAAAAGGAATAAGAAAAAACATTCAGGATAGTGCAACCGCTATATTACAGAATTTTTTTGCATATGGAAAATGTATTAACTCTTTACAAAATCTTTCTATATTAAAACGGTTTGGTAATATCAGGTTTGATGGTATTACAAAATTTTATCCATTGCCTGAAAATTTACAACTGCCGTATGATCATAATCATATTTCATTTGATTTTGTTGCTATCGAAACCTCTAAACCTTTTCTAGTGAATTATCAGTATAAATTGGAAGGCTATGACAAAGACTGGAACCCCGTTACCAATCGATCAAATGCCAGTTTTGGTAATATAAATGAAGGTAAATATACCTTTAAACTCAAAGCTCAGGGAATAAATGGGGTTTGGTGTAAACCAATTGCATATTCTTTCAAAGTATTACCTCCTTGGTACCGGACATGGTGGGCATATTTTATCTATATCTTATTGTTTTTTACCATCTTGTTGATTTTCATCAAATGGCGGGAACGAAACTTAAGGAAAGAGAAAGGAAAATTGGAAAGAATTGTAGAGGAGAGAACGGCAATGGTTGAAAAGCAGAATGAAGAACTGCTTCAAAAGAATATTCTTGTTGAAAAAGAAAAACAACGAAGCGATAATTTACTTCTGAACATTCTGCCTGAAGAAGTCGCCGAAGAACTTAAAGCTAAAGGCACTGCTGAAGCAAAGCTGTATGATGAAGTAACTGTTCTTTTTACAGATTTTAAAGACTTTACCAGAATATCAGAAATAATGTCTCCAAAAGAACTAGTTGAAGAAATACATAGCTGTTTTAAGGCTATTGATAATATAATAGGAAAATATAATATTGAAAAAATAAAGACTATTGGGGATAGTTATATGTGTGCAGGTGGATTACCTATTCCCAATAAAACTCATGCTGCAGATATAGTGAATGCTGGACTGGAAATTATTCAATATATTCAAACACGGATAGAAGAAAAAAACGCAACAGGAAAAGAAGCATTCCATATTCGCATTGGTATTCATACAGGTCCAGTAGTCGCTGGTATTGTTGGCATTAAGAAATTTGCCTATGATATTTGGGGAGACACAGTAAATACAGCTAGCCGTATGGAGGCCAATGGTGAAATTGAAAAAGTTAATATTAGCGGTACCACATACGAACTAATAAAAGAAAAATTCACATGCAGTTACAGAGGAAAAATACTAGTTAGAGGGAAAGGCGAACTAGATATGTATTTTGTTGAAGGATAAATTTGAAATACACATATCCTATAAAACTTATAAAGTTTCTAATAGAGTCTCGAAAAATATTAGCTTTTCTTTTTCTGACTATCATATATATATTCTTAATCTAAATTATCCTCAACTTTCCAGATTGATTTAGTTTTACCATGGAATTGGTATAAACAAAAAAACCCCATCAATTCTGATGAGGTTTGTTGTAAA
>CAZYEM010000070.1:11292-16380 GCA_964646395.1 uncultured Bacteroides sp. | reverse complement strand
CAGCTCACGATACACACTAATCCACGAATATGCCATCACCACGTCAGGCTCTTTCATCAAACGACACAGCGTCATAAAATCATCCCACTGGCACGATGTCCATCCCCATTTCTTATAAATGCTCTTCTTGTCAAATAGAGCTCCTTCCTCATCATAGACGCGTAACAAACATGCGGATCCAAGAGCAAGAAGATCGGAATCATTGCTAATGAGCAACTCCACATGATACTCCTTCTCTAATTCCATCAATAAGGTATCCGCTTCTCCTGTTGACTGATATTGATAACATCCCTGCTCCTTCAACCATTCCTTCACCGTACAGATGTATTCAGGTGTTGCCTTCCATGATTTCTTCCGCAATTGTTCCACGTATTGCTGTAAGGTATATTGGTCCATTTCTGATAATTGATCCATTTGATGCGTTAGAAACGTATCAAGTTGAACAATCGTTTGTATGATTTCCTGTCGATGCTGCTCCCTCTCTTTGCGAATATTCTTTGTGTCGGAAGATGGTGGACCATCCCATACACAATGAACCTCTTTCGCATGTTGAATGATTGGATTCAGATAGTGATAAATGATCGATAGATCGCCTTTGGATTGATGAAGAAACCAGAAGATATCTACGCCAACCGACTTTCCCTTCACCGCCTCCACAGTCGTAACACGTTGCTCGTATCGTGATAGAAATTGAAATAATCCTTTAATGCCCATGTTCTATCTTCTTTTTATCATGGATGAGTGATCAAATTTATTCATCGACGATGCGAACGCTTTGTACGCTTTGTACGCTTTGTACGCTTCGTGCGTCTGCTACGCTTGCCACGTGATCTACGTCGACCACCACCTTGTTTTGATTCTTCGAATTCTACATCACTCTTTGATTGTTGCGAATTTGCCGATTTCTCTTGCGACGAACCAACTCCCATATTCTACTCTAGTCCTATAAAATAGTAGACTCCTTTCATACCTGAAATCTTGTCTTCACCGTACTTGGTGGATACGTCAAACGCAATGAATTAGCGACGTGTTCTTCGTGTTCTTCTAGTTCTCTTATGCCGTGTACGTCTACGACCACCTGGAAAGATAGTACGAGGGACTGGATTGCTGCGTGGAGAATTACTGTTTGCAGGATATGGGCATAATTTTGGATCTTTTTTTCTAAGACCAAAACTAAAAAATCCAGATTCTTTATGTTTGCATATCTCAGGATCATTATTATTTATACAACAATTAATCATACCTTGATATTTAAGTTTTTTGCCATCATATGAATTTTTATTGCCACGATTTAGAGATTTGAGATCAAATCCTATATATTTGAGTTTATCTTCATCTTTTTTTCCTATATCATATTCTGTTTTTACAGAAAACATTGCTTGTAAAAAATTATCTAATAATTCACTCTTTCTATTATTTTGAATATATGTAATAATATCAAAACCATGAAAAATCTGTTCTGCATTATGAATATTCTTAGAAGTTGTATATTTAAAAGTAATCTGTTGTATCTTAGTTAAGTCAGCAAGCTTTTGAGCTAATGTAATTCGTGTAGGGAGCTCTTGCATATTCATAAATTCAATTAAAACATCCACAAGAGCTATGTCTTTATGTACATGTTTGTTTCGTGGTAATTCTGGATTAAAAGGTCTATATTCCAATGTTTTTAAATTTATAAAAGGAGCCGTTTCCATAAGTACAAATCCATATTTACCTTTCTTAAACTGTCTAAACAAATGATATAACTCATTAGCTTTAGGATCTCCATGTGTCGGCAGCAAAAAGTCATGATATAGTGTTCTATAAGCCTCCTCTGCAATCTCAGAATAATCAATCATATTTCTATATAATTTAGTTACTTCAGTACGTATCTTCTCATATTCTTTCTCTATTTTTTCATATTTATCTCTATTTTTCAGCATATCATCAGTAAGTTCCAGCTCCTCTGGTACTCCATATCCAGGATATTCAGAAGCTTTATATCTTATTATTTTAGACCGTTTATAACTATTCGGATCCATAATAAAAAGACCATTATTTATATCATCATCTTTAGTTAGAGGACGTCCATAGTCAACTAACTTTCCCCATTTATCACGTCCAGGTCCATATTTAGCGGCACCATATGTCCGATAGTCGGGCTGAGACTTAGAATTATTTGTTGAAGTCTGATTATTTCTTGGAGTCTGATTACTTCTTGAAGTCTGATTATTTCTTGGAGTCCGATTCTTATTTGACGAAGAAGGCGACGGAGAAGGAGAAGAAGCACCAAGCTTATTCGTATTATTTAATAAAGAAGCACTAGGCTGATTATTATTTAATAGAGGAGGAGAACGACGAGGAGGAGAATCATTGTATGGCGGAGGAGGAGGAGAAGAAGGACGAGCTAGATTCGCTGATTTCTTATTTAATAGAGGAGGCGGAGGAGCTGAAGAAGGAGGAGAATCATTGTATGGCGGAGGAGCTAGATTCGCCGATTTCGCCAATTTCTGTTGTGACGCATTAGCTCCCATATTCTACTCTAGTCCTATAAAATAGTAGACTCCTTTCGTACCTGAAATCTTGTTTTTAGCACCGTACTCGGTGGACACGTCAAACGCAATGAATTTCCCACGGATACAAAAGGTCGCCTTAATTCGCATAAAATGTTCCATTTTCGCCACATGTCCTCCTTTCCAATCGTATACCTCCACGGAAATTCCATCGACTCAGGATCACGCATATGCTCCTTCACCTTCCTGTTCTGCTGTCTCATCCATTCCGATTGTAACCGTAGTAATTCATCAAACTCCTTCTTCTTTCCCTGTGACAAGATCGCAATGTATACTAATTCTGCCCACGCCTCCGTCTCCGCCTCCACATGGTCCACACCATTGTCATGATTGTCCAAACAACACGAATGCATCAATTCATGTAATAGGACACGCGTCGCATCCTCCGCACGATAAATGACAATCGTCTCACGATTACACGGATACGTATATCCCCCATTAATATTGGTCGCAGTAATCGCCTTGGTACCAGACGGAAACGTACGCAGATGCGTATTCGCCAAAAAGAACACAGTAAACGGCGGCTGACCATTTTCAGTATACATCCTCAAAATTCTACCCCATAACCCCCACGGAATATCATCTGCTTGCTTCTGATCTTCAAATATCACAATCACCTGCCCATACGCACAGGTCGCCTTTACCAACGTAGAAATTCCCTCCACCATATTATTGTATAATGCTCTACGACGATTATAAGGATCAAACTCCGAATCTGTATTACATTCCTTTCGTAAGTATTCCCTTTCTTTCTCTTCTATGACACGACTAAACGTCCATTTCGGTGCTGGATGAAGAAATTCATGTCTAATCGTATCTAATGTACTATTAATCAAAATAGACATTCCTTTTATGGTGCTAGATTATCTTTTTCTAATCGCAACGTATACATCTGACGAGCCAACTTCAAATGAACATGCTCCCACAAAATGGGAATGCGATACGACGTCACTAGCACCCATCCTGATCCCGATTCCGCATGCCATAACGTTGTCATCAATTGACCCCTCATCTTCGGAGTGATCCATTCCGTCTCATAAATCGTAATGATCCAATACATAATGACATCGGTCCATCGCAAATTGCGTTGTAGACAAATATAAATCCAATTGCGCACATCCGTGATTTTCGACACATCCCATGACGTCGACCATTCATTCAACGTCTTCTTAAAAAACTCCAACCACACATCATTCTCTACCAAATGAGCCGACTTCGTATAATTCGCCAGTAACATATCATCACCCGTCACTGGAATCTCAAAACAAAAATCACGAAGACGAGGACTCAAAGGAAATTCCGTCGTTAATAGAATCGCAAAATGTGGATATTGCTCCAAACACTCTTGTAGCTGAAGGACCGATTCATCCGTTAAAAAATGAGCATGATACAGTACCAAATAGCGCGCCTGAATCGACGAAGACATCAAACAGACATCCTGCTGTCCTGTCCATCTTGATAAAATAGACTGGAGAAATACCTTATCGGACATCGACATTCGTGCCACATCAAATCCCAAATGGAGTTGTGATTCCTCATACGGAATGGACTTACCCGTTGCATCATCATCATCTTCATCTGGATCAGCATTTTGCGATTGCTTATTCAGAAACCATACATTTTTCTTGATTTCAAACGGAATACCAATGGCATCCCCCTGTACTTTGATAAAATCGAGTAATTGGGTTCGCTTTCCACAGCCACGCCAGCCACGCCACGCATAGCTACACGGTTCCATTACTCTTAACAGTTGCCGCCACTTTTAAGCCGCATTCGCTTTTACGCCGCATCTGCTTTTAAGCCGCATTCGCTTTTACGCCGCATCTGCTTCTACGTCGCATCCAATCATAAAAGATGCCCATTTAAATACGGATGCTTATGTTATGTCAGTATTATGATTCTAACCATCCCCTACCAAGCATTTGAAATCGGTAATGTACATGTGACACCCTTTAGTCACGACAAATATGGTAAATTAATTGCCAGACTCACCTATAAAGATAATTCCATTGATTTTCATGATGTCTGTATTCTTTCCCCACCTCTCAGAGTCATTGATTATCAGCCTGAACATTCCCGTTTGCGTCTAGATGTCTCAGAACATTTCTCCTTTCAGGTAAAACTCGATACATTGCATGAATATCTGATCAGTACATTTTATGTACATCAGCAGAGCTTCCTCCAGCATGTCTACGATTCTCAAGAATACATTCGTCATCTCTTTCATTTTCTATTAGAAGGATCAGTCTTATCGCTTTATCTCTATCCTTCGCTACTTGTCAAAATGGCGGATGGTTCTAACACCAAAGTTTCGGATTTGGAACCAGGTGATATGATTCGCTGTGTCATTCGGTTTCAAGGGGTTTCCCAATTTATCAATCGTCATGGATTACGTCTACGATTACAACATTCCGTACCTTCTATTTGGCATCTTTCCAAATAATTAACCAGATGGTACTAACCAGATGGTACTAACCAGACGGTGCTGCACCTGATGTAGAAATAGCAGCCATGGAAATTGCAGCAAAAGATAGGG
>CAZYEM010000070.1:0-11192 GCA_964646395.1 uncultured Bacteroides sp. | reverse complement strand
GGTGCTGCACCTGATGTAGAAATAGCAGCCATGGAAATTGCAGCAAAAGATAGGGCGAGAGCGATACACGAAATCATTAAAATAAAAACGACCGATGCCTTCTCATATTGTAAGACATAAGCAAACATACCAATAAATAAAATAACAGCGCCTACCGCCGTACTCCACCAAATTCGGGTGATTTGGGGTTTAATGGCTCTCCAATTTTCGGTATCACCAATTAATTTAGATGTGTCAATTGTAGAATAAATAAAGAGTGAAATGGCTGCAATGCCACATCCAATAATTGCAATGGTGCCTATGCTACTTCCATAACTGACTCCTGGTGTCTCTGACATTTCTATCCTTACCACTCTTTTATTTTATGGAAGTATTTACAGTGGCGACTTCTGTCTTTGGTTTAACCATGCTCACTAAGCCGCCCAATGGAAATGAAATAGGCAACGATCCAAAAAAGAGAACAAATAAAATCATGCATAAAAATAATAGTTGTCTTCCTATCATCAAAATGAAATCAGACTTTGAAACATCTACCATACATTGACTCATTCCTACTATCATTCCCATCTTTATTTTATCTCCGTAGTACATAGTAACGAATTTCGGAATGAGACCCACGCGAAAACGTAAATTGGCATTAAAAGACATATCCCCATGCCATCCTGGTAAAAAAGGAACACGTAGCAATCGTTGCTTACCTGACAGCGTCTATTCGGACATTTCCAAGAAGGTTCAGAAGAAAGGCTCTATTTTTGAAGCAGTCGGTTGTCACCAAGGAGAAGAACATTGTCTACTCGATAAGGCACCATTAGATGATACTGTTAAAAAATCGCTGCGTAAGGAATATCTTCGTCCCCAACGTCCTAAAGCATGGGATGCCGATCCCGATATGTGGCTGGATAACTATAATATTATGCATGTGATGAAACAATATGAAGAAGCATTCCCATGGTTTAGCTTTATGGGCGTCTTTCCCATTGACTTTTCTGCACCCGATCCTTACACAAAAGAAAAGAAATGCTTACATAAAGAGTTGTGTGATTTGAATTTGACCCATGAATACAATAAGGGTAAGCGAGGAATTGGAATGATATTCAATTTGGATCCGCATTACAAAGGAGGTAGTCATTGGGTTGGACTATACATTAATATCATGAACATCAAGAAGCCATGTATTGACTATTTTGATTCCTATGCATATCAAACGCCTCCGCTCATCGCTCGTCTCATGCGATCCTTCACACTCCAAATCAAGAGCTGCAAATTAGGACGTAACGCCCGACGATTTCAATATGGAAATTCTGAATGTGGCATGTTTAGTATGTATTTCATTATTTGTATGATACATGGCATTTCATTTAAACAATTTTGTAAAGATTCCGTTTCCGATGATTTTATGTTACAACTTCGAAAGATCTTATTTTCGAAATAAAGTGTGCTAAAGGTCTGCTTCGCCAAAAAAAGCATATAAAAGATTTATACGATAGTGTTAGTAATGTACCGTCCGGTTACACCCTCGCAAGGTCCGCCTTCTGTGAAAGAGCTCCTTTTTAGCGGAAAAAACTACCAAACGCTACAAACGGTTCTCTCTCAAGATTTCCAGGAACGCCATGGATCTCTCACTGAACCCCAGGTTCAGAGACTCGCAAAAACCGTAGATCATTATCTTCACCAAGTCTATCAAAAACAAGGCGATAAACCCATTTCCATTTTAAACAAGGAAGTTCTTACTGCTGCGTCCAAGGATTTTAGTCAGTACCTCCAACGCAAGGAAGCTACCAAGAATGTGAATCCTGTGAAACAAGTCATGGATGATTCCCTGTTTCAAGAAACCTCTACCCGATTTGAGAAGCTTACCCAGGAGCGAAATGAAATGAAGGCGTTGCCATCATCCATCCCTGATTTTCGTATTTCTCTTCGTGAAGACGGTCCACCCGCCGCTGAGATTTTTGAGAAGGCGAAGAAGCAACGCGAAATGGAATTACTACGTTCCACACAACAAAATAGCGAATTACACAAAGCGGATGCTGGACTTCAACAACGCATTCAGGCGGATCAATCCTTTCGCGCCTTACAGGATGGACAAAATCGTGATACGGAACTTGCCCTGGTTCAACGTCAATCACATCGTCCCGCTCCTGTCATGGATCAATCTCTTATGATTATGCCTGATCGCCGTGAATTGATGCTTGCGCCAGTGGGTTCCTTTGATACGATGACACAATCTCCGAATCCTCGTGAATTAGGACAGGGCAATTCCGATCCTACCACGGTCTATCCGCTGATGGCATCTCCTGCTGCGAACAAATTACCGCAAAATAATATTATTCGTGAAGACGATATTATAGGATATCGTGAAATTGAGAACAATCTCTTCCTCTATTCCGCGGATCGTGATTGGCTGACGAATAGCAAAGAAAATCGCTACCATTTTACAGTTCAATTTGATACAGCAGGATACAAAGATAAATTCGGTGTTGGCTTAGCATCTCAACAGAAGTTCAAAAACATTGTTCGCATTGAACTTATCAAAGCCATTATGCCAGGTGAAAGTTTAGACGTATCAGTGAATGCGCGTGATCTACCGAATACTGTCTATTCTACCACCTATCAGGATAATATTCTCAATTTGCCCTACGTGTCGCTTCGCGTCGCCGAATTGGAAAATAACAATTATGGTACGGATAACTTTCTAGATCGTAGCTTTGGTGTATTACAATATGATGCCCAGTGGCTTTCAGATGCGACCCAAACAGGATGTACCCGTGGATTCTTGGCGATGATCCCGAAATTCTTAAAGTGCCAAAAGGAATATTATCCGACTCCCTTATCGACGCTTCAGAAGATGACCATTGAGTTTCTACGACCCAACGGCGAACTTCTTAGCACTTCCTCCGATACCTTTAACGTAGGAGGTATCATTGCGCCACAAATTGGAGCGATTATCTCTAGTACTTTTCCATTTAACGTGGATACAACCACTTCACCTTATAGCCTATTAAAGAATAATTCAGTGGCTACTACGTCTCCTGCCAATTTTTTCCTTAATACTTCTACTTATTTTAGTCGTTTTGAACTTTGTACAGGTGACCGAATCCAAATTCGTGGATATACGTATTCCGATGCATCACTCAATGATCCCACGTATGGTCAAAGCCTACGAGCATTT
Organism: uncultured Bacteroides sp.; assembly: GCA_964646395.1. Lineage (GTDB taxonomy): Bacteria > Bacteroidota > Bacteroidia > Bacteroidales > JACABE01 > JACABE01. The sequence continues at coordinate 8,023 of CAZYEM010000070.1, read as the reverse complement.
AGCAACTGGGTCAATCGCAATGAAGGGCACATTATTCTCAACACCGCATATACTCTTGATAATACCTCTACGGTTCTTCAGGATGGCGTGAATCATGTAGGATATGCGAACTTTGTCATTCTTCAAGCTCCTTATCTGGATCCATCCACAGGTAGCACTCTTCTCCAATCATTTGGAGATGATTTTGGTAAAACACTAACTACTTACGGACCTACACTCGAATCACCTATTCGGTTGATCAATCTGAACAAACAATTAAATCTAGTCTTCCGAATCATTACTCGCGAAATGGATTCCTTGCCCCAAATTCGTCCCGATAATAATTATTAAAAGATTCCGCACTCTATTTCAACCATATCATGTATTGATATGGTTGATATAATCTATCTATCTACTAGGAGATAATGACTCATGCCATTATTATTTTTGTAACATTTGTACTCCTTATCATTGTCTTTTATTATACCAATGACATGAAAGAAGGATTTGCTAACCTACCGAGTAGTCATAATAATTATATCAATGAATCCGCTAAAAAGTTTAATCCTATCGCGAATACGATAAATCTTGTAAATCCTGTTATTCCTCTTACACCCGCTAATGCTTCTCTTGTAAAAAATGCTTTTAACTCGGTTGATCTTGATCCCAGTTCAGAAAATTATAATGTTACCTCTGGAGCTCAACCATATGATATTCCAAGCGATACACCTAATTTATTTAAAACGGCAAAACAATGCGAATCAGCACCTGTTTCTTGTTCCGCTTTTGATGACGCCACTTTTGCCAACAATTGCGGTATGAGCTTTGACACACAAGGTACCAATTCCGATGGAAAAGAATTTCTCGGAGGTCTCTATGTTGCTCCCGATAACCGTGAGTCTCAGCTGACTAACTCTGTAAAAGCACGTGATCTACGTCAAGATCCCTATCTCGTCTTTCAACCTACCATTGGTACTGCAAAACCTGGAACATTTTCATTAACCAAAGATGATTGTATCATTGTCAAAGAGAAAATAGATTGCGAAAAGAAACAAACCTTTGATTCGCCGAATTGTACGCAATGCTATACATCACGCGATTTCTCTCGTGTTGGACCTGAAGCACAGAAAATTCCAGTTAAACTATATCTTCAAGGATATGGGCGATATCGGGTACAAGGTATTAACAATCCCAAAGAGGATCCACAGATGTGGACACAGCCTTTCCCTTCAAATGCCCCTGCTGAATTTATAATTGACCAAGCAGAAGGGCATCGATTTTTATTAATTGCAGAGCCGCCCGAAAATGTGCAAAATGATACAAAACTATATATGAGCGGGTACATTGAGGGAAATACACCAAAAGGTTCCTTTAAATTAGATATACTTCATCTCGCTGAAACAGATGTTCTTGTCATGAAGAAACCACGAATTTCAGGAACGGTCAAAATAAATGGATTTCAATGTGCACGTATTATTCCTCAAAGAAATCAATATGGATGGCGAATTATTGCGATTACCTGTCAAATCCCATTTTCCTTCATTGATACAAATGATTATGAAGCAGGCTCCTGCGCGAATGGACCCATTATTACCAAAGCTTCCTCAGCCATCTTCCTCAATTCGGATGCCTGTTTCAACAAAAGTAATAAGCCTGGAAATTATAGTTTAGAATGTCTCCAATCACGCTGGCTCGCTATGGGTGGAACATCCGAAGGAACAGGCTACCCGTCTGATAAAGCAAAAGCAGATGGATTACAGAAGAATCCTGATGGTTCTCCTCTTCCGATTGAAACGATCATTGATAATTTATCTGTTATCATGTTACGCGCCCAAACCGGTAGAAATGCAGCAGGTAAAGCATTATCGATCGAGGACTGGAATATCTCAAGCATGTTTGCAACAGGTAGACAAATTACCAGCCCATGCGATACAGAAGATGCCGATAGTGGTCCCTTATCACAAGAATGCTTGTCCTATTTGTACATGAATCAAGGGAATGCTTCTCATATTGGATCTAGCTATGATTCACCAGCATGGCTCGATGCCAGCATGAAAGGACAACCAGAACGCAATACCTTTTGCCAACCAGGAACAAGCCTTGATCCCAATACTGCCGAAGGATTGAAATTAGGTCAGCAGTTAGGAGGCGTAGAACAGGCAAAAAATTATTATAATCGAATTAATCGTATCGCAAATGATGATAGCCGACCAAATAACGAACGTGCCAAAGAAATTCAAGCGTGTTTTGGTGTTTCCTTAAATCCCGTGGTAAACAATGCGACTCCTGGACCCACACAAGTCTTTGCGGTCGGACCAGGATACGATTACACTCGCGATCAGGCGGCACAGGTGTGCGCAGGATATGGCGCCCAAGTCGCCACCAAAGCACAACTTGCAGAAGCTCAAACCAATGGTGCCGACTGGTGCTTTAGCGGCTGGGTACACGACTCTAGCAGCGGACAATGGCCTATTACCACCTCTGTTGTGGGTGGATGCGGTGGCAGACAAGGCATCATTGAATGGACACCTGATGACAGAAGAGCAGGAGTTAATTGTTATGGACCCAAACCAGCCATTAATACGGTCAACCAAGGCGCCGTCAAACCATTCAATGGAACATCATGGGACCAACCATCCGATCGATATGGATATACCGAAGTTCCAAGCGGCTATTTACAGACTTCAGGCAATCAGCCATCTTGCTTCTATGGTTTATCTCCTGAACAAGCCAAAGAAGGATGTAACCGTCTTGGAGACCAATGCGCTGGAATTAGTTACTCAAAAGATGGAGCTGGTCACGGATGTTATAAAGGAGATCAAAGAGGAGGTTTGGTAAATGATCCAGCCTATATGGGATTTGTGAAACTGCCTCTACCTCCTTCGGGGATAAAGGGACGCTATATTAAATTACAATATGATCGCCAGGATTGCTTGAACTTGGCGGAAATTCGTGTCTATAGTACAAATGGTGGACCCAATATCATTACACCAAATACAGTTGTCTACAAATCAAGTGGATATCAAGGCGATATGTTTCCTAATAGAAACTTTGTGGATGGCGACACAGGTCAAACATATAATTTTGTTCACACCTCTTGTTATGATGTTCCTTGGATTATTGTAGATCTTAATCCCAATAGTGGCGTATTGATTGATATTTTTAAGATTGTGATATTTAATCGTGTGGACTGTTGTCAAGAACGTATTATTGGTGCAAAACTTCAAATTTTTAATGCTGGAGGTACTAATCCTGAATCTCTGGTCTACACTTCAGATTCCATTAAAACAACCAATAGCATTTATACATGGTTTCCACCCAATTCAGCTGTTATCGGGAGCTAATCATAATACATAGTATATTACATGATAGATAAAAGATGGGAATAATCTATCATAAATACTAACGAACATAAGAATAGGATGTTTGCCCGATTACAAGAGGCATTTGCAGAAAAACAAGATGGAACCCAAGCTACCTTTTCAAAAACACAGGATATCTATTTTAAATCCCTTCCACATGTTATCCCATCAGCGACTTCCGGTCTTTCATTCAATGGTGCAATTCAAACACTAGATCCCCTTGGACAGGATTATCAAACTCCTGTTGTTCCTTATCCAAATGATATTTTTATGGTTACTCCCAGTGCGGATCATACCGCAAATGCGAAGCGTTGTGCCGGTTCTAGCATTGATCAGTTAATTGCCATTAGAAATCCAGCCGCTACGAACGGATATGGCTGTGGCTGGATGTATACTCCACCCGTAAAAGGAAGTTCTAGTCCTGTCCTTTCTCAAGGATTTTATGGTAATGCGAGTGGTCCTTTTCCTAATATGAAACACCCCGAATACAAAAAATGGTTTTCTAATTTGGAACAAGCTAAACGTCAGATTCTCATGGATAAGTGTAACGCAATGAAATCATGTAAGGATCTTTCAAAAGATGAGTTTAGTTCTCAATGTGCATGGTGCGAAGATCGAAATCAGGGAATCCCAGCCGATATGAATGGAAGATTACTCTATCCGAGTGATCCTATGGGTAATTGTTCTACAGAGAGTGTATATACCTCCGCATCAAAATGTCCCGTACCAACTGTTGCGAAAGAACTTGGGTTTTTTGATCAAGACTGTGAAATAATCAATGGACAACTCCCTGTGGCATGTCTCAAAAAAAAAATACGATCTGCTGGGTGCGGCGATGGTGGTGCTCTCTCTCTTGCACTCTCCTCCGCCACCCCCTCTAATTATATTCAAAACCTCCCCGACTCTGATGCTATGAAAATCTATAATCGTCATGTTTCTCCACCATTTAACACGGAACTTTTCAAACAAGGAAGAACGACAATCGATGCGGTCATGGAAGAAGTTCGTACCCTTGCTGGAAACATGCAACAACCGGCTACTTCTGCCATTGGTGCAGCCTCCCGTGATTTATGTATGCAGCGCGGTGCCCTCCAACGATATGACATCTGTGGTGAATACTCTGATTCAACAGGTCCTCCTTTTTTATTAGAATGTATTCAAAAAATCTTCTTGAGCATGGGCGGTCTCGGAAAAGGCACCATGTACCCTACTGAATCCAATCTCACCTTTTATAATACAAAAGGCAGCGTAGGAGAGGTCAGACAATATATTCAATCCATTATCGATCAAACACAAAGCACGGATTACGTTACACAGAGTGATGCGATGATAGAGCTATTGGGAATTACTCCAGATTCACTCATTAAACGTATACCTTATACACAAGGCGTTGAAGTCTTTTGGTTTGTACCAACGCCAGGTGTTCCTATTAAAAGCGGATCTATTATGCCCATTGGAGGCTTTCTAAAGCGAACCATTGAATCCAATATTGTCAATTTAGAGATAGGTCCTTCACGTGTCTCACAGCTTAGTGGTGCAGGATTTGGATGCATGGTTCAGCTGACGGATGTTCGCACCCCTGAAAATTTTAAAACAACCTTTCAGGTCACTGTCGATGACGGTTTTTTTATCTCGGTAAACCAACCTGCTGATATTGATAAGAAGACTTTTACACGTGTCAATGCAGATGAACCAGGACTCTTTCAAAGCATCGGTCTTCAAGGTCCTACCACTTATACCTCTCAGCAACAATGTAACTTTTATAGCACTTCCCCCAATATCATGAAAATTTACTTTGAAGATGCGGGTGGTGGCTGGAATGCCCTGAAAATGCGTCCATTGAACGGTACCGCACAACAAATATTGACACCTGCTCACTTTTCCCTTACTTGTGAGAAGAATGCTCCATTTCTTACTTTTGAAGTGAATCGGTATGGTGATTTTAAAGAATTACGTAATCCTGGTATTTTTTCTCAGTTTTGTATCTTTCATAATCTGTCTCCTTTCAATCGTACAGATGACCGAAGCAAAGTACCTGGCAAGAAAGGGTTTGTTCGATTGAATTCTGCTTCCTCCTGTTTGTCTCTTCGCAACATTGCATTTCAGAGTTGGCAAGCCATGACAGTTGCTGTTCGTTTTACTAGCATGCCTGTGAAAGCTACCTTCTTTAGTATGGCATCATCATACAGTATTGGTGGATGGGGCAACTTTAAATTCTATTGTTGTATGGTTGCCACTCCCGCTGGAAATGGTCGCATCAAAATGCATTTTGAATACGCAAATCCTGTGGTAGGTGGTAAAAAACAAATTCCCGTCCCCGAATGGGGATTTAGTCTAAATACTTGGTATTTATTTAGCATCCTCAACGTAGAACTAGGATTATATATTTTTGCACAAGAATTAGATACGGTTGCTCAAACAGGCAATATAGGTGCAGCTAAATTTGTTGATATGGGATATGACGCTGGACCAGGAGGACAATTCCCTTTTTATAAACCCAATGCCACAGGAAATCCTGCTCCAGGACAACCAAGAGAATTATGTGAACTTGCTTTTGGTACCGCCTACAAGAATCACGGAGGAGAGTCCATGTATGACGATAGTCGTTTTAATTACGATATTGCGTGGGTTCACTATTTTGATCAACGAATTCGTGGGGAAGAGATTCAAAAAGATGCTGCTTGCAATTGGGTCTACACACAATTTCCCAAATCATTAAATTCATACTAATCTTCTATTTTCATGTATGTCATACATGCTATAGAATATCTTGATTCATGCTGATTATAAATAAGAGGCATTGGTCTAATACATTTTTGGAACCGCCCCATTAAAATTTCCCGTACCAGGATTGACTCCCACTTCCCCTACCACATTCCTAAAATCAGTATCCGTCATTAGATACATATGAAAGGCTAGACCACCCGCACCCTTCTTTGGTTGAAGTAAATATTTAGTACCTTTAAAGGTACACACAGGAACGTTGATTATTTTCGAGGAGGTACGAACGCTCGATCCTAATTCCATCGCAATCCGTCTCGCTCCATTATCCATATCCTGCTTTCGATCCTTTTGATCCTTTCGATCATCCTCTATAAATTCCACACTAGTAATGATTTTATCTACTTCCAAATTGGGATCAAATAAATACTGGTCAGGTCGCCCATATAAATTCATACATTGAACTCCATCGTTATCCGCCGCATTTAAATTACAGTCTACTGCGGTTTCCTTCATAATCGTTAATAATTGTTGATTGATTTCATCCTTTCGCTTACCCACAAAATATACACTTTCGTCTGATGTCATAATACGTCCTGTGATACGATCTTTATCAGCATCACGAATGGAAAAATCAATCTGATCACCACGCATCTGCTCCTCTGAAAAGACTGTATAATAGGTATAAATTTCTACTTCACGATCTTTATATGGCAAATCTTTATGCGAACAAATACGAATCGCACGTCCCTTTACTTGGTCTAAGCGGACATTATTCCAATAAGGCTCCATGATATGAACGGAACGACAACACTTCAAGGAAATACCTTCTGCACCTGCTCCTGTAATTCCAATGACCCAACAGATCTCACCATATTGATTAAATCGTTCATTGTATCCAGACTCTTCTAAAATGGTTCTCATGTCCGTTGGCAACTTCGACAGATTTCCATTAAATAAATTGAGAATTAAAGCTCTGCGATCTTTTGAACCTTCCCCTGTAAAGGTGATGAAACGCTTTTCTTTTGCGGCGGGTCCCTTGCGAAAAGAGGCTTCTGTTTCTTCGGAAAAAATCGGACTGGCGTCACTACCTTCGATCTTAATTTCGACATATCGATTTGCTTTCAATGCGATGCCGAGCACTCCCAATCCTTCTACTGTCTTGAATTGCGAATAGACCAAATTACTTCCCTTTGATGAATCAATGCGACGTATCATATGATATAACTTGGGGGAATAGGTCTCTAAGCTTGCAGATGGATTCATCGTATCTAATTGTAAGAATTGCATTCGTTCACGATCTAATTTTTCCATCGCACGCCTCACACTTTCCTTATAAGATAGCAACCGCTGAGAACGTTGCTCTACAGATGCTTCTACAACTTCTTCCACAGGCTTCATAACAGATGCTCTTCCAACAGGTGGTCTCTTCTTTGGTGATACCACGGATTCTACTGTGTCTACTACTCCTGATACTGCTCCTGACACTGCTCCTGATACCGATTCGCTAATAGAAGCAATTGTTGGTAAAGAAGCCTGTATCGCCTTACTTTCTACCACACTTTTCGCAATATCGGCTGCTACAATCGGTGCAATAACATCGGCTTCTGCTACATCCGTTATTATTTCAGCAGCAGATGCTGCAAGAGGAATTTCTTCTATTGCGGATGCTGGTGCTGCTGCTGCAGATGCAGACTTAGCAACACGTGGTTTCGCACCTCCCTTCTTTACTTCTGGCTCTACCGCGGGTTCTTCCTCTACCTCTACTTCTTCCTCTGCCTCTTCAGGATTCACCGCCATCGCTTCTTCCGCTTCTACTTGCTGAATAGCGTCCGCATCAATACCTACATCATATTCCACTTCCGCTACTGCGAGCCCATCATCTGCTACCACTTCCTCCTCTACCTCCTTCTTGGAAGTAGGAAAGGGACGCTCAATGGACTTTGGAAAGGCGAAATTAC
>CAZYEM010000069.1:9727-16413 GCA_964646395.1 uncultured Bacteroides sp. | reverse complement strand
ACAAATAATTGCAAATTTTATAATAATTTTGTAATCAATTAATAATAAATAAATGTTTATTATAAAGTTTTAATAATCAATATCAAATGATAAATAAAGAAAGTTTTTTATACGGTACCCGACCAGTAATTGAAGCTATAAAAGCAGAAAAGGAAATCGACAAGGTATTTGTTCAAAAAGGATTGCAAGGTGAAGTATATCAGGAATTAATGGATCTTATTAAAGAGCATGATGTTCCATATCAGTATGTTCCAATAGAGAAGCTGAATAAGCTGACTATGAAAAACCATCAGGGAGTTGCTTGTTTTGTATCCATAATTTCATATACACCTATCGAAAATCTGATTCCGATGATTTATGAAAAAGGGGAGACACCTTTGGTATTAATTCTTGACAGAATAACTGATGTTCGTAATTTTGGAGCTATTGCAAGAACTGCAGAATGTGCTGGAGTTGATGCTATTATAATTCCTTCACGTGGTGGTGCTCAGATAAACTCAGATGCTTTGAAAACATCTGCCGGTGCCTTGCATAACATTCCTGTTTGCCGTAGCGAAAATTTAAAAACAACGATTGATTTTTTGAAGAAAAGTGGATTACAAATAATTGCAGCCACCGAAAAAGCAGGAGATTATCATTTCAAAATTGATTACACACCACCTACAGCCATTATTATGGGTTCTGAAGAGGATGGTATTTCTCCAGAATATTTAAGAATGGCTGATTACAAGGTTTCTATACCAATATTAGGACAAATAGAATCTTTGAATGTTTCTGTAGCTTGTGGCGTATTGATTTATGAAGCTTTAAAACAACGATTTACTGCTGAATAAGCTTTTAAAAGATAATTGACAAACTTTTATAAGCTACTTATTATCCTAATATTAAAGACATAAAGTTAGATTTGATACTACTATCTTTTCAACTTTATGTCTTTATTTTTTATTAAGTATTTAATTAAAATATCTGGTTTTTAATTTAGTTTAATTATCATAATATATTTAATATAAGTTAACTGGAATTTTAAAATTCCGACTTATCTTGTTTTTTTTCTTTAAATTTAAATTAATAATCAATGTATTTTTATACTTTTGCAATAAAAACCATGCAAATATTTAATAAGGTAAAAGCAGTTATTGCAATTGTAATCTTAATTGTACTAAATTCCATAGCAGCATCAGCACAAAGCAATGAACAGTTTCTGATAGGTAACTGGTTAGGAGATATTGAATTTCAAGGAAGAAAACTTCCATTGGTAATACGTGTAATTTCTATTGAAAAAGATACTTTCGTTGCCTTTATGGATAGTCCCGATCAAGGGGCTAAAGATATAAAAGTAACCAAATTGCTCTTGCGAAACGATTCGGCGATTATCAGAATTAAATCATTGGGAGCCTCAATATCAGGTTTAATGAATAGTAAAGACTCAACTATAACAGGTGTATTTCGTCAAAGTATTTTCAATTGTCCCATTACGCTTAAGAAAACAGATAAACTCCCAACAATTAACCGTCCTCAGGAACCCAAACCACCATTTCCATATCAAATTACAGAAGTTGTGTTTGGAAATGAAGTCGATAATATTGAATTATCGGGTACATTAACAGTTCCATCAGTCAATGGAAAATATCCGGTAGTTGTTATGGTTTCTGGTTCGGGACCTCAAAATCGTGATGAAGAAATATTGGGACATAAATTATTCTGGGTTATTGCTGATTATCTTTCACGCAATGGGATTGCAGTTTTTAGATATGATGACAGGGGAGTAGGCAAATCGAAAGGAAATTTTAATGAAGCAACAACTTTTGATTTTTCAAATGATGCCGAAGCAGCCGTTAATTATTTGAAAACATTATCTTATATTGATACCAATAAGATTGGAATTGTTGGACATAGCGAAGGTGGAATGATTGCTCCTATGGTTGCATCGCGAAATAAAAATGTGAATTTCATTGTTTTAATGGCTGGTCCTGGGTTAACTGGCGAGGAAATCCTTCTGAAACAATCGATTTTAATAGCAAAAGCTGAAGGTGTAAAAGAGAAAGAAATAAAAAAGACAAATAAGCTGAATAAAGCAATTTATGAAATTGTAAATCGTGAACCTGATAATACCAAAGCTGCTGCTGAAATGCGTAAGGTTTATAAAAAATCAATTAAAAGATTATCGAAAGACGAAAAACAATTAGCTGAAGGGCAAACGAATGTGATGATTCAACAGGTTACCTCTACTTGGTTTCGCTATTTCCTTAAGTTTAATCCTAAGGACTATCTAACAAAAACTCATTGTGCTGTTTTGGCAATGAATGGAGCAAAAGATTTGCAAGTACCTGCCGATGAGGATTTAACTGCAATTGAAGATTATTTGAAATTAGCTGATAATAAGAATTATACCATTAAAAAGTTCGATAATCTTAATCATTTGTTTCAAACCTGCAATACAGGTGCATTAAGCGAATATTCAAAAATAGAAGAAACTATTTCACCTGAGGCTTTATTGTTTATGAAAGATTGGATACTAAAGGTTGTTAAATAATAATGTTTTGAAGTTGATTGTGAATGATTATATCAAGAAAATCAGCTTTCTATCACAATATAATTTGTAAAGCGATGCATTTACTTTATTTCGTTTAAAATAATTAATAATAATTTGATATTTAAAGCATTTAATTTAATACTTTTGTTTCTTAAAAATTTAACACTATGGATTTTATAATTTATTTTATTATTGGCTTAGTTGCTGTTTTGATTTTATCAATTATTGGATTATACAATAATTTGATTACCAAAAGAAACGAAGTAAAAAACGCTTTCGGTTCTATTGATGCAATGCTTAAAAAACGTTACGACCTTATTCCAAATCTGGTTGAAACAGTTAAAGCATATATGAAACATGAAGAAGGCATTATACTGGAAGTTACCAGATTAAGAACGCAAATGAATGAACAGACAAACCAGAAAGATAAACTGGAAACCGACCAAGAGATTTCGAAAAATGTAAATGGATTATTGATGGCTGTTGAAAATTATCCAACACTTAAAGCAAGCGATAATTTTTTGCAACTTCAGGATTCATGGAACGAATCAGAAGACCAAATAGCAGCATCCCGCAGGTTTTATAATTCGGCTATTACTTTGTATAACAATGCTGTTCAGTCTTTCCCATCTAATTTAATTGCTAATTATTTTAATTTTTCAGAAGAAAGTATTCCGGAAATTCCTGAGGCCGAACGTGTAAATTTAAATGCAAAGCAATTGTTTAATAATTAGCATTTAAATGAAGACCAAAGAAGAAATCAGAACATTTTTCGATAATGAATTATTAGCAGATTTAACTGAATTTGATAAAAGGAAGAAAAAAGCTTTCAATAGCGTTATAATTTATAGAATTATCAGCATAATAGGTCTTTTTTGCTTGTATTTTGCATATAAATATCCTGATTTTTTAGTTCCAATTTCAATGCTTGCCCTTTTGATTTATATTAAATCTCATTTGTATGCAAAAGCTTTATATACAACAGAAATTATCAAAATATACAGTGAGTATAAGGGGAATATTGTGGCCAATGCACTTGATGAAATATTTGAAAATGTCAATTATGTTCCCTATCAGCACATTTCGATAAATGCTATTAAAGAAAGCAATATTTTCGGGGAGTTTTTTAATTTCGATGAAGGAGAGGACTATTTTAAATGCGAAATTAAAGATGTTGTTTTTCAGTTTTCAGAGATTTCGCTTTCCGGTGATATAGCTATCTTGCTCCCTGACTATTATAAAGGAATATTTGGTGTTTCGGAGTTTAATAAGAATTTTAATACCCAAACTTTGATAATACCAAAAAATAAAATTCCATTGTATAGAAATAAATATCAAAGAATTGCAGGTGTAAAAGGATTTCAGAAAATACATCTGGAAGATCCGCTTTTCAATAAGGAATTTGTAGTTTATGGTCAGGATCAGGTTGAATCAAGATATCTGCTGACTCCTTCATTAATAAGCAATATTCTTAAATTTAAAATGAGTTTACAGTCAAGAATAGTTTTTTCTTTTGCCGAAGAACGTCTTAATCTTTTTATTATAAACTCAAAGGATTTGTTTGAACCACCCAAAAGAAAATCTTATACCGACTTCGAACATTTTTATAAAAACCTGAATTATTTTATACTGTTTGCCGGAATTGTTGAAGAGCTTAAACTTAATGTAAAAATTTGGGGAAAAAGCTGATTTTTAGATTGATATCGAGTTTGTAAATAATATAATATAATATAATATAATATAATATAATATTTCGTTTTATTATACCATGAAAATTATAAACTATTGAATTTTATTTTGTTAAAATGTAAAATCGAATTAATTATATTGTACTTTTGTATTTATAATTTAAAAAATAATTTTATGAAAAGCACTTCAATTCTTTCAAAAACATTTTTACTAATGTTTGCATTAATTTTAGTAACGATAATTGGTAAAGCTCAAAAACCAACTTTAAGCATTTCAAATGAATCTCATACATCAAACACTTATGAATTTGATGTAAAAATTACAAATTCTGATACTATGTCTTATTATTTAGGTGGTATTCAAACCTCTTTTTTTTACGATACTATCGTTAAAAATTGGGGTGTCATTACAAAGGATGTAATTTATTCGGAATTGCCCGGTTGGTTAAATTCTCTTTCTAATGCACCACATCAGGTACCACATTCTTCTGCTCCTAATATTATTCCATATATTTATTATGGATCAAGTACTTTGTTTGGATCGTTTTTAAATGCTTATATTATTCCTTCCGGACAAACTGTATTGGTTTACAGAATAAAATTAAGCAATACAACTAGCTGGACACCAAATTCACATTTTAATATTCAATGGAATACTAATTATAATTTATATACTAAGATTGTATTATATAATCCTGCAAATAGTCAATCATATATTTGCGATTCTGTAATTTGGGTAAATAATTTAGCAAATCAAAATTTAGATTCCAATGGATTAATTAATCAAACAGGAACAATAAGTGCCAGTGCCAATCCTGTATATCAGGGGGCAACCGTAAATTATACAGCAACTGCAGATCCAAGTATTAGCGGACAACAATTTAAATGGTTTGTAAACTCTGTGTTGCAGAATACAACCGGAGGAAATATATTTACTTATATGCCTCAAAATGGCGATAAAATATCAGCAACAGCATTAGCTTTAAGTAATTATTCGGGATGTAATACGGATACAATTACAATGATAGTAAATCCGGCTATAAATTTCACAAACAATATATGGCTCGGAAATTCAGATAATTGGCATGATACTACCAACTGGAGCCTAAATATTATTCCTGCATTAAGTCATAATGTTATTATTCCTGTAAGTGTAAATAGTATTCCAACATATCCATTGTTAACAGCTCCAGCGGTTTGTAATAGTATCACTTTTTTATCTAATCAGGCGGGTTCTGCTCAAATTATAGATAATGGAAATTACCTAACAGTAATTGATTCAGTTTATAGCCAACAATATCTGAGTTCAAACAAATGGCATTTTATAAGTTCATCTGTTTTAAATGCTTCAACATAACCGCTTATAAATCAATTAAATCCTAATCAATTTAAATTTTTAAGAACAATGATGTTTCCGGATACTTCCTATAGTTTCTGGCAATATTGGACTTTTAACTCAGGAGCAAACACGGTTATGATTTCCGCTGGAATTCAGTCAATGACTCCCGGAAAAGGCTATACCTATTTATCAAATTTATCAGATATTACTACTTTCAAAGGCACTCAGTTAAATTCTGATAATATTAATGTTAATATATTGGGAAACGCTCCAAATCCTGTTAATAAAGGTTATTTTGTTGTTGGTAATCCTTATCAATCAGCCTTAAGCTTGTATAACTTTACAAGTTGGCAAGGTTTTTCAACTATGTATCCTTCTGTTTGGTTGTATGATAATGGAAATTTTCTGGTTACCAATGGTTCTATTGGAAATATTTCTGTAATTCCACCCCATCAGGCATTTTTAGTTAGAAATATTTCTTCTGCTTCTATTACAATTCCAAAAACAGCAAAAACATTAACGGATTTACCATTATATAAAACTACACCCTCCGATTTATTAAAAATAAATGTTGAGAATGAAAATGATACCAATAAAATAAAAGATGAAATATTTATTCATTTTATGCAAGGAGCAACTTCAGCATCTGAAAGTGATAAAGATGTTGAAAAATTATTTGGTGATAATTCTGCTCCTCAGCTTTATTCAATAGTAGGAAATGAGAAATTATCAATTAACAATTTACCTTTATTTAATCTGAATTCATTAATTATTCCTTTGGGATTTCAATCCGGTATTAATGGTAATTTCTCAATAAATGTTGATGGTATCAATACTTTTGCAACTACAATTTCAATATTGCTCGAAGATATTAAAACCAATATTTATACTAATTTAAATCAGATTCAGTCTTATTCATTTACTGCTGATACCAATGATTTAGAAAACAGATTCATGCTTCATTTATTAAATACATTAAATATTGAAGATTCCAAAGATCAGGAAATAAATATATATGCCTATAATAAAACTGTTTATATTAATAATCCGAATAATTTTGATATTAAAGAAATAATGGTTTATAATTTACTTGGACAAAAAATTAAAACCTGTAAAGGAAATTCAG
>CAZYEM010000069.1:0-9627 GCA_964646395.1 uncultured Bacteroides sp. | reverse complement strand
TTTTCTACCAGTAATTTACCGGCATTGTAATCACCTTCCGATTTAATTCGTTGAACTTCTGCTAGTAACTTTCCGAATAAATTTCTAAGTTTTTCAAAATCATTAATCTTAACATAAGTTTTTCCGTTTTTTAATACCTTTTCGATTACATTTTCCTTTTTGCCGTTTTCAAAACACCAACCAGCAATTAATTGCCGATTACGCATGTGAGCCTGTTCTATGTTTTTACCCAGATCAATACGGGTTAATTGTGTCATTAATCCATTACGGATATAGTTATTATATTCTGTTTTAGCCACATCCATACTTGGGAATAACTTTAACTCCAACATTTTCTTATCCATCATATAATATAAAGCAAACAAATCAGCCCGGGTTTCTTCTAATGCCGATGAATAATTCTTTAATGCATCAGGACTGGTATTTGGCAATAACTGACCGGAACCATGTCCCAGACATTCATGCAGATCGGTATGTAAATTACTGGAGAGCGATCCATATTTTTTAGCCATTTCAATTTCTTCAGTTGAGGCTGCAAATTCTTCCATGAAACCATTGCCAAGAGCAGCCTGATCATAAGCGTAAGAAATATTTTCCATGGTAACTGATTTAGAACCATGTTCCTTGCGAATCCAGTCGGCATTTGGCAAGTTAATACCAATTGGAGTTGCAGGATAACAATCGCCTCCTAATTGAGCAACAGTAATTACTTTTGCACTCACACCTTTAACTTCTTTTTTCTTAAAACGAGAGTCAACCGGTGAATTATCTTCAAACCATTGTGCTGATGAACTGATTATTTGAGCTCTTTTAGTTGCTTCAATATCTTTAAAATTAACAACCGATTCCCAGGTAGCTTTCAAACCTAACGGATCCTCATACACTTCTATAAATCCGTTTACAAAATCGATATGAGATTCCATATCACTAACCCAATTAACATTATAAGCATCCCAGTCTTTTAAATTACCTGTTTGATAGTAAGTAATCAATTTACGAATACTTTGTTTTTGCTTTTCATTTTCGGCAACACCTTCTGCTTTTTCGAGCCAAATTACAATTTGCTCAATAGCTTTACCGTACATTCCACCAATTTTATATGTTTTTTCAATCAATTTGCCATTTTCTTTAACCAATTTTGAATTTAAACCATAAGAAATTGGTTCTAAATCTTTTGAATTTTTCATTTTATTGTAAAATTCATCTGCTTCTTTTTCAGTAACATTTTCATAAAAATTGGAAGCTGAATTTTTAATCAAATCCTTAGAATCATCTAAACTAACCTTTTTTGGAAAAATAGTTGGATCAAACATGACAGGAGTTAATTTTTCGATTAGTTTTTCAGGATTTTCTATACCAACAAGAGGTAATCTGGCAATATCTGAATTCCTAACTAATGAGGCAAAGTAATCTTTCGAAAAGTCTGGAATAAACTTTTCTGAAGAATAATGATGATGGATTCCATTTGAAAACCAAACCCTTTTAGTATAAATCATAAACTTTTTAAAATCTTCGGTATTTTTATCTCCGCTATATGTTTCAACTATAGCTTCCAATGTTTTACGAATACTTAAATTGTGTTTAAAATTCTGATCAAAAATAATATCCCTACCAGCTTTTGCAGCTTCACTCAGATAATATACCAGTTCTTTTTGTTTTAACGTCAGGGAATCCCATCCAGGAACCTGATAGTGCATAATCTTTATGTCAGCAAATTGTTCCAACATATATTTGAATTCATCTTTAGGTTCTTCTCTCACTTTTGGGTTGGAAGAATTGCACGAAAATAGCATTATACTGCTCATAGTCATTAGAATTAAAGTTTTTTTGACTTTCATAAAATAGAAAATTAAATTCAGACAAAAATAGTTAAAAAATTGAAATTTAAAAAATTGAAAAATCGGGATTTATAGATTTCAAAATAGATTCAATTGTTCATTTTGAGCATTCATTTCTAAAGCCAGTAATTTTTCCTTTATAGGAATACCACCAGCATAACCAATCATATTTCCATTGCTTCCGATTATTCTGTGGCAAGGTATAATAATTGAAATTGCATTTGAACCATTTGCATTTGCAACTGCCCTTACTGCTTTTGAATCACCGATTTTTTGAGATAATTTAAGGTAAGAGAGAGTAGTTCCATAAGGGATTTGCAATAGTTCATTCCATACTTTTTTCTGAAATTCAGTTCCAATCAATAATAATGGTATTGTAAACACTTTTCTTGAACCATTAAAATATTCAACAAGTTGAATTTTTGCTTGATTAATAATTTCTGAATCAGCTATTATAAAATCAGAATTTAATTTAGCTTTGATCCTGTTATCAATTTCTACTCTCATTTTGCGGTATTTCCAATCGCATATACATAACTGGTTTTGAAAAGATCCAAGCATTAAATCCCCAAAGTTGGTTTTAAATATTGAAATTATAATTTTTTCGTTCATTGCAAACGTATAAAGTAAAAAAAAGGCATCTTTAATAAGATGCCTGATATTTTTTAAATATATTTCTAATCATCATCACCAGATGTGTCTGCAATGTTTTCGGTATCAGTTCTGCTTGAATCTGATTCTTCATCATCGCCATGAGCATCTTCACTCATATCATCAGCTGAAGGAACTTTTACTCCCGAACCTGACAGTCCTGTAAATAACAGTTTATCAAAATCCTCATCCGTCATTTTTGAATCAACTTTCACATCTATTTTAACCATATATGAAGCATCTTCGGTATCGAGAGGTACAACGTAAATTACGTCATTGTTTGGTTTGGTTATTTTGCTGATATATTCAGAATAACCATACATGTATTTCTCTTTAAATGCTTCCAATACAGTTGGCGGAAGATTGTGATAGCTGATAATCACCTTTTTCTTGTTCATTTCTTTTGAATTCTTTTTTTTTGCAATAATATTAATTTTTTATTTAATATCGAAATATTATTAAAAAAAATATTTTTTATTTCTAAACTATTGTTATTTATATATTTCTTTAGTAGCTGCTTTTAAAGTGTTTTTAAGTAATGCAACTATAGTCATTAATCCTACACCTCCCGGAACAGGAGTAATATAACTGGCTTTTTTTGATACATTGTTAAAATCAACATCACCTGTAAGCTTAAATCCTGATTTTGTGTCGGCAGAAGGTACTCTATGTATTCCAACATCTATAATTACAGCACCTTCTTTAACCATATCTGAGGTTACAAAATTTGGTTTTCCAATTGCAGCAATTAAAATATCAGCCTGAAGGGTTATTTCCTTTAAGTTTTTAGTTTTGCTGTGGCAGATCGTAACAGTCGCATTGGCAAATTTTTTATTTCTGGACATTAATATACTGATAGGAGTTCCTACAATATTACTTCTACCCAAAACAACGCAATGTTTGCCTTCAGTTTCTATATTGCTTTTTTCAATCATTTGCATTATACCATAAGGTGTTGCGGGTAAATAGGAGGGAAGTCCTGCCAACATTCTGCCAGCATTAACAGGGTGAAAACCATCAACATCCTTTTTAGGATTGATTCGTTCTATTATTTTGTCAACAGAAATATGTTTTGGTAATGGCAATTGAACAATAAATCCATCAATTTCATCATCATTATTCAAAAAATCAACTGCATTCAATAAATCATTTTCAGAGATATTTTCCGGATAGCGATAAATGGAAGAAGTAAAGCCAACTTCTTTGCAAGATCGTTCTTTACTTGCTACATAAGTCTGACTAGCGGGATCTTCTCCAACTAATATTGCTGCCAAATGTGGAGGATTAATTTCTGCATCAATCATCTTTTTAACTTCAACAGCTATTTCAGTTTTTATTTGTTCAGCTATTAATTTACCGTCTATAATTTTCATGAATGTTTTTTATTAATTTTAATGTTATTTAATTAATGTTTACTTTATCTTCTTTTCATGCTACTCATGGCTTTCATCATGCTTTTTCCTTTATCGCCACTCATCATTTTCATCATTTTTCGTGTTTCGTCAAATTGTTTTATCAAGCGATTAACTTCTTGAATATCAGTCCCACTTCCCATTGCAATTCGTTTTCTTCTGCTTCCATTTAAAATGGATGGAGTTGTTCTCTCTTCTTTGGTCATAGATGTAATGATAGCTTCAATTCCTTTAAATGCATCATCTTCTATTTCAACATCTTTCAGCATTTTTCCAACTCCTGGTATCATTCCGACTAAATCCTTCATATTTCCCATTTTCTTAATTTGTTTTATCTGAGCTAAGAAATCATCGAAATTAAAAGTATCCTGTTGAATTTTCTTTTGCAGTCTTTTTGCAGCTTCTTCATCAAATTGTTCCTGAGCACGTTCAACTAAAGAAACAACATCACCCATGCCCAAAATACGGTCGGCCATACGTTCGGGATAGAAAATGTCAAGAGCGTCCATTTTTTCGCCAATACCTACAAATTTTATTGGCTTTTCAACTACCGAACGAATAGTTAATGCAGCACCACCACGGGTATCACCATCTAATTTGGTAAGAATTACACCATCAAAATTTAGTTTGTCATTGAATGCTTTGGCTGTATTTACAGCATCCTGCCCTGTCATTGCATCAACTACAAAAAGGGTTTCCTGTGGATTTATCTCTTGTTTGATTGCAGAAATTTCATTCATCATGGCTTCGTCAATTGCCAAACGTCCTGCTGTATCAATTATAACTGTGGATATTCCTTTTTCACGGGCATAAGCAACCGCTTTTTTAGCTATTTTAACGGGATCTTTGCTTTCTATATCTGAAAAAACTTCAACGCCAATCTGTTCTCCTAAAACTATTAATTGATTTATAGCAGCCGGACGATAAACATCGCAAGCAACCATTAATACACTACGACCTTTTTTGGTTTTTATATGACTGGCTAATTTTGCAGTAAAAGTTGTTTTCCCTGAACCTTGTAAACCAGACATTAAGATGATAGCTGGATTTCCTTTAAGGTTAATATCTGTTTTTTCGCCTCCCATTAAAGTAACTAATTCATCGTGTACGATTTTTATCATTAGCTGACTTGGCGAAATTGCAGTTAAAACATTCTGTCCTAAAGCTTTTTCTTTTACAGTTTCAGTAAATTGTTTGGCAATTTTAAAGTTAACATCGGCATCCAGCAATGCTTTACGAACCTCTTTTAAAGTTTCTGCAACGTTTATTTCCGAAATACGTCCCTGACCTTTTAATAATTTAAATGCTCTGTCGAGTTTTTCACTTATATTTTCAAACATATTTTTCTGTGTTTTTTAAGATTTGCAAAATTAATAAAAAAAAGAAATAATAAAAGTTTAAAATTTTACTTAGTCTGCCTAAAACATTCAAATCTTTTATTATTGATTATGTTCACATATTTAGCGTTTTAGATAAAAACTGCTCTTTTGGGATTATCAGTTTTTATTATCATATTAAAAATAAGAAAATCGTAATTCTAAAATATTTCTTATATTTGTATGCTTAACATTTTTATATTGAAAATAAGTGCTTGATAACAGATACACTAATACTTATTGTTGACTTATTTATTAACTTTGTATATGTAATTTTTTAAATTTATGAAAAAAAATCTATTCTTTTTTGCTTTTTTTGCTATTTCACAACTGGTTTATTCTCAGATAATACCAAATGTTAATAATCAGGAAACAGAATTAATTGAAAATTTTCCTAAAGCGATGAGCTTTTCTGATTCTATAAAATTTGCAAATATTCCAGCACTCGAAATACCAACATTTTATAAATCTGCTACAGCAGTTCAATTACCTGTTTCTGTTGATAATTCTACATCTGTTTATTTTCGTCCTGTTACATCACAGAGTGGATATGAATGTGGTCAGATTGCCGGGCAATCTTTTGTTTTTACCTATGAAGTCAATAGATTACGAAATTTAAATTCTTCGATTGCTGCAAATCAATATCCTTCTCATTTTTCGTGGAATTTTCTTAATGAGGCATATAATTATACAGGGGTTAGTTTTTTTGATACATGGGAAATAACCCGTACATGCGGAACTCCTAATGTTGTTGATTATGGTGGAGCATTAAATACAGGAGGCGAGAAACGTTGGATGACCGGTTATTCAAAATATTACAACGGAATGAAAAATCGTCTTTCAGGTGTATATTCAATACGATGTGATTCTCCTGAAGGTATCAGAATTTTAAAAACATGGTTATATGATCATTTGGAAGGAAGTAACACAGGTGGTGTAGCTGCTATGTATGCACAATACTGTTCTCCTCCGGGTTCTTTTTTACCTGCAGGTACTCCCGAAGGTGGTAAATCATTGGTTTCATCCTGGGGTAGCAGTCCTTCACATGCATGGACAATAATGGGTTATAATGATTCTATCCGTTTCGATTATAATAATGATGGACAATACACCAATAATATTGATATTAATGGTGATGGTGTCGTAAATGTTAGAGATTGGGAAATAGGTGGCTTAAAGATAATTAATGGATTTTCAGGACCTGGATGGGGAGATGGTGGTTTTTCTTATATGATGTATAAATCATTGGCTGATGGTGGTCCGAATGGTGGAATTTGGAATTCTTCAGTTTATGTAATAAAAGCAAAAACTACCCAAAATCCTCTTTTGACAATGAAAATCAATATGAAACACAACAGAAGATTTCAGATAAAAGTTGTAGTTGGAGTTAATCAGAATACAAATTCATCAATTCCTCAATACAGAATGGAATATCCAATATTAAATTTTCATGGAGGAAGTATCGGTATGCAGGGTGATACAACAGAAAGTGCTCAGAATATTGAATTTGGATTAGATATTACACCTTTGTTGAGTTATGTTGAAGTTGGTATCCCAGCTAAATATTTTCTGGAAATAATTGAACAGGATCCTACAAGTATTGGTGGTGGACAGCTTAATTCATTTTCACTAATTGATTATAATTCAGGTATAAATGAAACAAATTATCCTTCAACTAATGTTGTTTTAACCAATAATGATACTTCTCGTTTTTCAGTTATAAAAAATGTTATTTTTGATAAACTTAATATCCAAAATGATAGTATGAATGCTAAAATTTATCATCCATATTCTCATCAATTTACTGCTGAATTTGGAACACAACCCTATAAATGGGATTTAAAAATGGATTATTCCGAAAGTATTGTTAATACTAATATTCCTGCTTCTCCGGCTCAGGTATTAAATACTGGAAATAGTGGATACGTTTTGCAGAACCTAAATTTCAGCTTTCCTTTTTTTGGCAAATCCTACAATCAGATTTATGTTTATGCCGATGGATATATCAAATTTGATAATTCATTATATACTTTCCCTTATCTTATTGATGCCGACTTGTTGTTTAGAAGTCATAGAATGATTGCAGCATTTTATGCAGATTTGGTTTATGGAAGTGGTCAGAAAGTTACTTATGAAGCTGATGCCAATTCGGCTACCATTAATTGGAATGCAGGAGTTAACGGGCAATCTGCTGCTTATGTTAATGTTGCTATGAAAATATTTAAAACCGGTAAAATTGAGTTTTATTATGGATCAATAAATATCACAGGTAAATGGATTTCAGCTTTATCCGGTGGAGATGTTGTTAATTATCAATATACTTCTTTATCAAATAAATTTATACAAAATACAGTAAATAAGAAAATTGTTCTTACCCCAGCTGATTATCCTGATGATATGAACTTTACAGAATCAGGAATATTTACAGCTAATCCTGCAAGATATTATAATACTTCCATTAAATTTAGGGTTACCGACAATAATAACGTTTCTTTTGTGAGAAGCATTCCTTTTAAAACCTATGGTTTACTTTTTGATTATACCGTTAATGTGGGTGGTGATACTATTGTTAATGCAGGTGATACAGTATTGGTTTCTGTAAAAATAAAGAATATTGGTATTAATAATTTAATTAATGCAAATATGAAACTCAGGTCTTCCGATACAACAATAATTATGCTTGACTCTACAGCAATTGTTGGAAATATATCAGGTAATGATAGTTTATTCATTGCTAATGCATTTATGTTTGTAGTGAAAAATAATGTAATGGATGGTCATTTTATTGATTTAATTGGAAATGTGATATCTCAAACAGATACATTTTCAAGAGGTTTTTCATTCAGAGTAAATTCATTTTTACTACAAACAGGTAGTGTTACTATTATTGATGGAAACAATAACGTTTTAGAACCCAACGAAACAGCATCTATGATGTTGCAAATAAAGAATATTGGTGGAGCTACTGCTACAAATCTGCATTTTGAATTGTCATCATCAGATCCGTTTATTACGTTAAATCCTGGATTTGCAAATATTGATACTATAAAACCATTCTCTTTCAGAAACGCTTTTTTTATTATAACAGCTTCTGCTAATATACCAGCTAATCATTTAATTGTTTTGAATGCGGAGATAACAGGAAGCAATAATTATAAATACAATACCTATTTTTTCATACAGTTGGGTAATGTTACCGAAGACTTTGAAACTAATAATTTCTCTAAATATAATTGGAATTTGGGAGGAAATCTCAATTGGTTTACCTCCGATAGCTTAAAATATCAGGGTAATTATTCGGCAAAATCAGGAAAAATTACGCATAGTCAAACTTCTTTTTTATCGATAAATCAATATATACTTGCTGATGGGAATATCAAATTTTATAAAAAAGTATCCTGCGAAAGAGATGCAAATAATCATAATTATGATTATCTGGCTTTCTATATTGATGGCTCTGAAAAGGCTCGTTGGGATGGCGAAATAGACTGGTCGCAGGAAACTTTTCCTGTTTCAGCCGGATCACATACTTTTAAATGGACTTATGTTAAAGATAATTCAGTAAATACGGGTGCGGATTGTGCCTGGTTGGATAATATTATTTTCCCATTAGTGGGTGATGCAAATCCCAATCTCAGTTGTTCGCCTTTGGCAATAAATAAAACAATTCAAATTAATACTATTGATACTTCTATAGTTAATCTTGATAATACAGGTAGTGGCTTGGTTCTATTTACAAATTCCTTGCAATTAGGAAATAATTTACCGGTGCCATGGGCTTCAACAAATATAAATGTGGGTGGGTTAAATATTAATGAAAATCAACAGATAATTATTCAATTTGATGGAAATCAGCTTCAGGCAGGTAATTATAGTTGTCAATTGATTGTAAATGAGAATTTTATTTCTCAAAAAATCATACCCATCTATTTAGTTGTAGAAGATCAAACTGGTATTGTAGAAAAAAATATTTTCACTTCCAATTGCTATCCCAATCCTTTTTCATCTATTACACAAATATCAATTATAACAGCTGAAAAAGCAAACATTAAAGTAGCAATTTATGATTATACCGGCAGATTGATTATAGACTTATCAAACCAGACATTATTTGATAAAGGTAACTATACTTTTTCTTGGAATGGAATTGATAATAAAGGGAATAACATAGCAAATGGTATCTATTTCTGTAATATCATTGTTAATAATAAATCGGTTACTCATAAATTAGTTTTATCAAAATAAATGGTATTCAGCAGTAGCTTATTCTTATTGTATTTTTTTCCTTTCTTTCTGATAGTTTATTTTATAAGTCCTTATAAATTAAGAAATCTTGTAATAGTATCGGCT
>CAZYEM010000068.1:13333-16504 GCA_964646395.1 uncultured Bacteroides sp. | reverse complement strand
CCCAGACTTTTACATGTTTTATGTCAGTTAGACCACACTTTGAACAGGTGCGTTCCTGATATCCTTTTGGATTCATCTGACCCAATTTATTAAATAAATGAAAGCAGGCGGCTTGTTTTTTCTTTTCCTCTTGAATTTTTTTCTGTTCTGCTTCAATCACGGTATCAAAAAATCGTTGGCGAAATTGGTCGATTTCGTTTTGTATCATCTCTCTATTTCAATCTGTATTTAAATCGAAGATATTCACGCATGTATGAGAATCTAAAGATATAAATATGGTATTGAATAAAATGAAAGTTTTAATGCTTATTTTGGCATCCGATGGTGGTACAAATGATATCTATACCAAACTACAAGAGATTAAACGCTCTTATGTTCATCGATTCCCAGAAGTAGAGGCTTATTTTTATAAAGCAGATCCGAATCTTGAAACAGATTATCAAATCGTTGATGATGTCATTTACATCAAAACATCTGAAACATACCCAAATTTATGGAAGAAAATGTGGCTGGTACTAAAAGCATTTGAACCACGATTCCATGAATTTGATTATATTTGTCGCCCCAATTTATCTACTTTTATCATTATGGAACGATACTTACAGCATCTTACCACTCTACCAAATACACGATGTTGCAGTGGTGTAACACATTATGGAGGGCAACCCATTCCATTTCCTGCTGGCTATTTTTTTACGATCAGCCCTGATGTGGCAAAAGACATGATCAATAATGATATTATTGCTGATAATGAAGGAATTGATGATCGTTGCATTGGATTTATCTTACGACATTTGAACATTGGTATCATTGAAACAAAATATATTCATATCAGTCATGAACATGAACATTCTTCCTTGCTACACCATTTGCAGGATAAGGATATTTTTATGATTCGGATTCGTCATTTTACAGAATCTCATCACTATCGATTTGGCATTGATTCTCCTCATCGTTTAGAGGAAGATCTACGTGTACAACACACCTTATTAAAAGAATTTTATGATATCGACTTGCCTGTAACTTAAAAATCATAATGAAATTGGGGATAAATCAGCGCATGTTCATGTTGTTGTCGTCCCTCAAAATCAAGCGGATCATTTACATTTTTCGTATAATAATAACAAGCAATGGATTCGCGGCAAATACCATCAGGGAGACAAAGACGCTCTGGATGTCCATGAAAACTCTGACTCGTCGTATTAAAGATGACACAACGATTCAGAATGGGCAAAATCTTCTTAATGGGCTCCTTATCATTACACAACCACAAATGACCCTTGTATTCCTCCTCCCATACAGGATTCAGATAAATCAAAATATTGATGCGACGATCCAACTTACCATGTTCGGGGTGTGTATAGGTATTAAAATCGGTATGAATCGCCAAATACCCTTCATTGGAAATCCGATGAAGACCCGCTCCCGCCAAACTCAAATCATTTGTAATAATGGACTGGATACCCGTTAGTTTCTCTATCGACTGGACAAATGATTCGGACACCAACTCCTTAAAGAGACGATCGATGGTGGGAGGAAAATTGGATTTAAAAGCAAACTTATTGAATTCAAGCGCATTAGGCTTGTGTGTTGCCTTGTAATAAGCGTCCTCTGAATTCATGGATCGCGCTTCGAATACCATTTGTTCCAATGTTTCCTTCTCAAGAAAATTATCAATCACAATATGAGGAAAAGGGTACGTTTCCGTATATCCCTTTTGTAAGATATCAATACTCTCTTGTCGAATCATATAATATGATTATATTATTTTTCCTTTAGATTAGATCTATGTATAAATCCAACTCTTATACTGATATTCACTTGGAACTCCTAAATATCCTAGATTGATAAATGGACTATGTTCTGTGACAAATACCTTCTTATGTGGGTATACGTCTCTGTACAATAATACATCAATGGGTATATCGATTTGCTTTATGTCCAGAAGCTCTTTGGCAAAAGATGGACGAATCGCATAGCTACACATTCCCCATTGAAAATATTGATGTAGTAAACCATCCTGTACATGTGTGACAGGAGTATTTAATTGGGAAGGATGTCTCCATAAGATAACCGCATCATACTCTGGAATCTTGTTAAAATCGTATAACTCTACTTGGTCATCCAGATTCATATCATCTTCAATGATAATATGTACATCATTCTCGGAATGGGATTGAATTTTCTTCCACGCCTCTCTATGACTTAGAAAACATCCTATTTGTGTGAGTGCAAGTGAGCCATTTGTATCTGTATTTACAATATTTTCTCTATGCATAATATCGTAGATATTAACTGATTTATAATAATAAGCGGGAATGATTTCTACATGATATCCTCTCTCTTTTAGCTTTGTCTCTAACTTTTTCACATTTTCTACTCTGTCACTTGACTCCAATAATGTAATAATATAACAAAAATAATTCATATAATACAGCTATTGTATACTATCTTTAAGTAATCTTTTGATTACTTAAACCAAATAGATATCATGTATATAGAATGTCTACCTCAATCCTGTTTCGTTATTGGTGCGCACCCATGTTTACCTTTGGTGCCATCCGAGGCTATCGTGCAGAAATGCCAGAGAATCACTCTCTCCTTTCAAATAAACTAACGAATTCTTTTTTGAATGGGGTTTTCTATATTATTCCCCCTATGGGTATCATGAAACTGACACATGTGATGGATCGTATTGAAGTGGAGGTTACCCATAAAAATCCGAATAATTATGCGCAAATCTATTGGGAAGGACGAGGTAGCAATAAAAATACGTTTTTGTAAAACGATTAATTTGTGTAGTAGAATTTTTGAATGAGTCTACCTCCAATGTACCCTAGAATGATTCGCAACGTATATTTCCCCCACGCAGTAGGATGAAGAATGTGAAGCGATAAGATAACATAAATCGCAATCACTAACGTAAATGTATTTGTAATGTTCTCTAGACGACGATCTCCATTCGGTGGTTGACCACATATGCTAAATGCCAACGCACATACAATAAATCCAAAACTCATGAGGAGAAATCCTCCTTCCGCGTCCGTTTGTTCCATTGTTTCCACGGATTCCATTCTACTCTTTTTAGTATTTAAATGAAATCTTTTCATTCAAATTTATAGGATACGATACAATGTCTTCTACTGTATCTACTGTGTCTACTGTGTCTAC
>CAZYEM010000068.1:0-13233 GCA_964646395.1 uncultured Bacteroides sp. | reverse complement strand
TTATAGGATACGATACAATGTCTTCTACTGTATCTACTGTGTCTACTGTGTCTACCATTTTGTCCATATCTCCTTTTGAAGCTATTGTACGGACAGATGGCAATATTGAGGTGTGTTCTAATTGGTGGCCTACACAACATATGTTAGAAAAAGCACCAGGTATGCCGCATCCATTATGTCAACTATGTGCGAATTGGTTGCCTGATATCGAAGAAATAGGGAATGTTCAGATACCTAATGCAAAACAGTCTGGTTGTGGAAATGATTGGCCAGCCTCCAAAAATCATTAATGCAATGAGCATACTATATAAAGATACGTCACGTTCTAATCATAGGAATCGTTATCATATGCAAAAATCAATTCAACTTCAGGTAACACACACCTTTGTGTTACCTGAAGTTTATCGTTCAGGTACCGTGGAAGAAATCGAAGAGGCGCTCTGGATCGGTGCCATGACCCAACAATCCATTAAAACACGTCGATCCAATGACGAAGTTCGTGTTATTGAAACACGTCATCAAACAGAACTTCAACACATTCAAACAAACTATCAGGAGAAATTATTAGCTCTTCAAGAGGACATTCGCTTTGTTACCGCGGAAAAAGATAGAATCCATGCTGAATATTCGAATGGAATCAAGGAAGCGCGTAGTGTCGAAAAGGAAATAGGTGCAAGAGACACGGAAGAAAAAGTACGACTTCTACGAAAAGATCATGATATTCTTTTGACGCGCTATGAAGTGCTGGAGGTACGAAAGAGAGAAATGGAAGAGCTTCGCACACAAGATATTCAAGAAGCGGTTAAACGAACTGAGGAGCTCATGGAGAAAGTGGTTGCTGCCAAGCAACAACAATTGGATAAAATGGAGGCGACCTATCATAAGCTAAGTGAAAGCATTGCCAAACAAACGGACGAAGTCAATAAATTGTCAAGCACACTTGGAAAACGAAATGCGAATGTGAAGACAAAAGGATCAGATTATGAAGAAGAATTTGGTGATAAACTCAAACGAAATTATGGGCTCTGTCGCGGATTTCAACTCAAAGATACTCGTCTTGGCATGGGACACGAAATGGATTTTTCCATGGAAGTGGAGGGACAAGTCGTTCTTTGGGAACTCAAAAACTATAATGCGATTGTGCCCAAAGCCGAAGTGGACAAATTTCTACGTGATGTGAAAGAGAATCCACAGGCGCACATTGGTGTGATGATTAGCCGTTATACTGATTTATATGGTAAAAGCCATTCAGGAAATTTGCTAACGGAGTTTGATGGAGAGAACATGATGATTTATATCAATCGCTTTGAAGAATTCTGTGGCGATGATGAAAATCGTGTGTTTCAATTGCTACACTCCTTATTCCGTATCTGGTGGGAGTATCATAAAGAAGAGAATAAGACATTTGATCGTGTGGAAATGATACGAGAATTGGAGAGAGCGATGGAGGAAATGGGAAAGCGTCGTACGGATTGGAGGCGTCATAAGGCACATTTGGAGGAATTATCACGATGGACTACTGATTTGCTTGATGAATCGGAAGATCGTCTGGATCGTTTATTAAAGAAAGTCCGTCATACGGATGTGCCTGTCAACACCATTGTACCCGATGGCATCTTTCGAGAGTCAGGAGAAGAGAAGGAACGTTTATGGACGAGTTCCATTATGAAAGTCTGTTCATCAGGTGGAGAAATTGAAGTCCGTGAACTAGTGGATCTTCTTGGCACCCATCATAAATTGTCCAAAGATACCATTCGTACCAATATCATGTCGATTATAAAAGATTCAGCCGTTGTAAAAAAAGGAGTGATCAAATACATTAAAGGGATTTCTCCATTGAAGTGATTTCATTTTATAAAAAGTATATGATCTAAGTATAAGCGTTTTAAAATGGATATCTCGCAACTTCGTATTACATTACCATGTGAATTAGAGGAAAAAGAGAAGGAGAAAAGAAGGAAGGAGAGAAGACAAGAGGAAATCACGGGATCACGAGTTCTTGCATTTTTAAAACAATTTTGCGAGAAGATCGTACAATTTAATGTATTTATTCAATTGTATACACCTTATCCAACCATTTCACAGAACTATAAAAGTACCATACGTAATAAAATACGAGATCTAAAATCATTTTATTACGATTTTAATGAAACCAACCCCTATTTTATTATTTCTCAATTTCAATCACAAGATGATCCGATTTCGAAAGAAATATGTACAGTACACCATGCAGTTTCTGATCTTTTGGAAAAAATGAACGAACATATTCGTGTAATTTCTGAAAAGAAAGTGATTTTTACCCACTCCTCTTCACCCATGTACGATTGGGATCAATGATACAATAAAAATAGGACGATTGTCTCATTTTAATAGTATGATGTAATATTTACTGCTTAATGCTTAAAATAGGTGATACCACTACGAAGGGAAATATAATTAGAAGACTCCTCTTCCTCTTCCTCCTCTTCCTCTTCCTCCTCTTCCTCCTCTTCTTCTTCCTCTTCCTCTTCCTCCTCTTCTTCTTCCTCTTCCTCTTCCTCCTCTTCCACGGACTCTTCCTCTTCCATAGACTCTTCTTCCTCTTCCTTTGTCTGTGCCTCCATCTTCGCAAACCGATCTGACAAACGCTGACGCTTCGCTCCATTAAATCGATACGCGATTCGAGACATATTCGGCGTAATAACCATATTGGAAACAGCACGCTGAGGCGTAGTAGGTGAAGCAGCATGATACTCATTGAGAATGCCACCCAGATTCAATGACATTCCATACCATCGGTATTGAATCTCAGACCAACGCATGTTCACCAGCTCAGAAGTAACCTTCTCACTCTGATGCTTGAACGAAAACATATTCAACACATGAATGTTACTCATCTGCTCCTCTGAAAGGCACAACACACTCTGAATGGACTGACGCAACGTATAATCCTTATGGAAATGAAGGTCGCCATAGAAATCTTCCAATACAATATCATAGCTATTGTTATAGCGACGAAATACATTAAAGTATTCACATCCATGGATGGAAATGGTTCCCAGAAAGTCCAACTTGGGCAACAGTTTCCCATTCACGAACATGAGAGAAAGATTGGAAAGACGCTGACAACGATCAAATGCGGACATGATAAAAGAATAAGGAACTATAATAGAATAGAGTGATTTTATTTAAATCCTGTCTTTCGGATAGAAGATCCATTAGTCTTGAATGAGATAATTATCTGATAAAATATCCTTTACCATCGGCTGAATCTGATTCTGAATAGCAGTCGCCATCACTTCAGGCATACTGGTATACAAATTCTTCACATCCATACGAAGCTGATTGGTATTTGCCATGACCGTTTCAGGTGTATATTGTAATTGCTTTGTCGTAAACGCATTTGGTGGCGGAATCTTATCCATAATTTTATTCTTATATAGCGTAAAATCATAAAGAACCTGATTACTCGCGTTCGCTTCAGGTCCTACAGGCGCAGTTGTTTTTGAAGCATCTTCACAGCGAAATGCTGCTGAAATTGTATTGGATTGATTACATTTTGAGTCCGTACTCTTTAAAATGCTACTCATGAGACATCGATTCTCATTCTGACACCACGAACACCCACTCGCATCCGCACACGATATACAATCTTTATTAGAAGCACAGTAATCTGTTAAAAATCCTTCTTTCTCCTGATGTGTCAACCATAACACCATACATAATATGATAAAAGCCATGATGAAAAAAGAGAGCTTCATCCTTCTATATAGATGTGATAAACTACGTTTCCTTTTTATGATATCTCTTACGCGTTTTTTTACAATTGGTTCGTCGTTGTACTCTATCAATCGCATCTTTCATCATGGTAATCCCCTTATCACGTTGATAAGGTGGTGGCACATCATCCTTTTTAGCTGTACGCTCCGTACTCGCCTGAAATAGCTGTATGATACGTTGAATCGATAATGCAAATGGATCGGATGAAAATCTAATACCATACATCATTGTTATGAATGTCGCAAATTGATACATATTCACATTTGCCTGTTCCACAACTGACTGATAGATTTCACCTAATCGTTCAAATGATGCCTTAAATTCATAAGGCGGCACCTGATAATAGTGATTTCCAATCGCACGATGTAAATCCTTATGATCTAAATCGTCAAAGAAATAGACATCATCCACTGATAAGGTAGATGGTGCTTTGCATTTTCCTTCTATCAATACTTTCTTCAAACTTGTCCATGTTTTATCCCATTTATCATGTAATCCCATTTTAGCAGTTTCATGCTCATTTCGCAATGGGTGTGTACGATGAACACATTCTCCAATCAATGTACTCGATCC
Source organism: uncultured Bacteroides sp. (assembly GCA_964646395.1). GTDB lineage: Bacteria > Bacteroidota > Bacteroidia > Bacteroidales > JACABE01 > JACABE01. The sequence goes on along the minus strand of CAZYEM010000068.1, from coordinate 8,901 downwards.
AATATTCTCATGAATCAGATCTCTGATAAATTCAAGGCATGTCAGTGTTCCATTGTTGCTATAAATGACGACATGCGCCACTTTTTTTGCCCTTTGTAGCCTGTACAACGAATTCATCACATGTAATACACCTGGACGTAATATTCCAAGCGGCTTCGAAGAAAGTTCTTCTTTCAATACCTTTTTCACAAAGAGACGATATGCCTTATTTACTTGCTTTTCTAAGGAGTCTGATAACATAGGTAATAGTCTTACACGATCTTCTATTATAGTGTCTTTTAGACGAAGACTGGTAATACAATAAAAAACCGAATACAGTTCGGCAATGGCTTCGTCCATATCAAAGACGAAATACTTCATCTTTTCTATGTCATGATATTTTATTGCGCCACTCGCGGCTTCATTCGTTTCATTATTTGATGTTTATCTACTCTCTGATCTGGTGCTATATATCGGAGCCCCAGAAAGCGAAAGATATCCTTCTCTGATACCATCGGTGGAACTGGTACATCCGCGTCTTGTATACGTAGCGCTGTCAAACGATGCTCATTCAACGTATATCCTTTTTCTAATGCATGATGGCGAAACGCCACATTAAATTGATCCGATCCCGTGAAATATAGAAGAGCATACGCATATTCCTCATCAGGCGTTAATAACAAATCCAACCGTCTCGCTCTTCCAAGACGACAAATCGCCATACACTTATGCTCTCCCAACGCCAGGATTTCTTCGATATATCCCGCCTCTTTCATCTTCGACACATAGGCAGCAAGTAACGTCTTTGCCATTTTATTTGTCACATTCGCAGGCACACGAATCAACATATCAATGTCACCTGACGTAGGGAGACCTCTGCGAAACGATCCAACAATTTCCGTCTCCCAATCTTTCATTTCGGCAGGCAAATAAGTAGGAAGGATGTCACGATGGGCTTCCATTTCTTCTCTCGGAATTCGTTCCAATAATTCTTCATAGTATCTCAATCCAATCTTTTGTTTCTCATGTAATAAGAGCGGATTTCTCTCCAGATTAATACGAAGCTGTTCTACAGTATGAATCCCCAATTGAATTAATTCACGCACTTTGGCAGGTCCCACACCATAAATATGTTGTAGTACGTCCATTGCATCGGTCGCATGCGTTTCCTTCACCCTCTCTGCAGAGCGAAGCTGCCCTGTTTCCATAATTTCTTTGATTTTCTCACGAATTTTCTCTCCCACCCCTTGGAAATGATGGATATCCTCATAACACGTAACTGGTTCCGCACGCTCTTTCAATTGCCGAATGACCGTGGCGTAGGCACGGGCGCGAAAGGTCTGCTTCTCTAACACCTCCTTCTTTCGCATTGTATCGAGAGCGTCGATGAGAAGCGATTTGTAATCCATCGTAAACGGGTCCATGCCCTGTTGGGGCAGTATGCTCTGTCTTTCAGATAGAGGGTTCATTGTCTTTCTTTTATCATTTGATATTTCAATTTTTATTAGGTTCTATTTAAAGCGAAGAAGAGTACTCTAGATAATGAAATATACTCTTACCAAAGACAAACTGCCTTCCACCTATTGGAATGGTATGAAGCCACTTCCTGATACGATCCATGTCATTAGTCATCAGATGCATGTGGCTGAATTAGAGTTGCTCACCATCATTTGTACCCTACATGGACATGTCACCGCATTTGATATCTTAACAGGTGCTGAACCTAGCACAGAAAAAGATACCGACTTAAATTCCGTATTGATCGCATTTCAACAGTATATCTATCCCAAAATGCCTCTGTCCCATTACACTGGTTCCGATCAGAGAAATCCACAACATTCGATGAAACAAAAACCCATTGAATTTCTATAATGATGCGGTATCCTTATCATACCTATTTTTATGAATAAAAAGGGAAAGAATACTAAAAATTGATGCTATCTTTTTTATAAAGCAGATAGCATCAAATCATGTCTGCTGAATCCGTCGAATCCAAGAAACCTCGCAAGCCTCCTGTCGCTAAAGCCGAGAAGGTTGAAAAGGAAGTATGCAGTATTTGCGCCGATCATTATACTACTGTTCTTCGCAGAAAAGTCGTGTGTAAGTTCTGTAGCAAAGACACTTGCTCTAAGTGTGTAGAGCAATATCTTCTAAGCCGCCATGAAGATGCGCACTGTCTTCACTGTCGTGTGAACTATAGTGATGAAGTACTGCGTCAGAGCTGCACCAAGACGTATCTACAGCAGACGTATTTCCAACATCGCCAGATGGTACTGATGAATCGTCATCGTGCGCAGCTTCCTACGCTTCAAGAGGAAGCAGTTCGTATTCGTCGTCGCAAAGACCGTGAAACAATTGCGCAGGGAATTCGTTTGGAAATTGTCCAACTAAAACATAAAAAAGATGAACTCATGAAAGAATATAGTCTGAAATGTACGGAACATTATCAAATTGTCCCTTCACGCGCCGAACATGAAGCTGCCAAAATGGTACTTGAACAACGTGTGGCGGAATCACGAAAGGAATTGGATGCCATCATGACGCGTGTGGATGAGTTGCGTACAGAAATCATGATGAAAAAAGAGGTGATCTTCCATCTTCGTCATGAACGTTATGATCCAGAGGATGATGGCGCTGCTGCTGGCGCTGTAGCAAGTGCTGATGACAAAAAAGAAGAAGAACGTAAGCGTTTCATTCGCCGCTGTACTCACGATGACTGCAAAGGATTCCTCAGTAGTGCTTGGAAATGTGGCATGTGCGAATGGTACAGTTGCTCCAAATGCTTCATGGTCAAAGGCGATAAACACGACTCACCCCACGAATGCACCAAAGATGACATCGAAACGGCGGATCTCATTCGCAAAAATTGTAAGCCTTGTCCTAAGTGCGGTGAACAAATTGAGCATGGTGGCGGTTGCTCACAAATGTGGTGTATCACGTGTCAGACACCGTGGGATTGGAACACTGGCAAAATTGTGACGAGCGGACCGCTTCACAATCCGCTTTACTATGAGTGGCTGCGACGAACAGGAGGCAATATTCAACGTAATCCAGCGGACGTTCCATGTGGCGGCTTTCCTCGTGCGTGGGAGCTCGTTCGGATGCCGCGCGGCATCCTTCCGCATGTTGCGGACAAATTCCGAGAGTTTCATCGCATCTGTCAAGAACTTCAGGACATCTCCCAACACCAATACCAGACTCATATCGACAATACGACAATCAATGCAATTCACATTCGTCTCTTATTACAAGAGATTGATGAGAAACAGTGGGGACGTTACCTTGCCATCAATGAGAAAAAGAGAAAGCGTGATACGGAAGTCCAGGAAGTGTTTGGTGCCTTTCGTATGGTGGCGGTCGAACTCATCAATCGTGTTCATCGCTATTCGGATGCAAAGTGTCGATCATTTACAGATGTATCTATTATCTTTGCGGTACAATTCATCAATGACTTGTTTATTGAAATCCAAGAACTGATTCGGATGATCAATGACGCTTTTCGTACCATCAGCATTGCGCATTCGTATTCTGTTCCTTCTATTGGTATTCGAAATGATGATAATCAGGTAGAATATTATATCATGACGACAAAGTTTGCAGAGGAAAAGAAAAAGCGCTCAACGAAAGAGGCGACTGTTACATCTGAAGTATCCGATATCCCATCCGATGATGAAAAAGAGGATGTCTCTGCGAATGTCTCTGCAAATGTCTCTGCAAATGTCTCTGCAAATGTCTCTGCAAATAGCTCTGTTCCGCATCGAGATCGCATTGTCTCCCGTCCATTAGTAGCATATCAACATGACAGTGATTCTGATCTAGATATAAATGATGTAGACGACACGGATCCACAAACACAGGATATTCTATTACAAGTCTATGAGCACATGCGAGATCTGCGAGTTTAATATTAAAAAAATAAAATCTATCTTCCTACCAATGAGTACGCCTACAAAACTAGAGAAAATTGTAGAAGAGGAAATTGTAGAAGAGGAAATTGTAGAAGAGGAAATTGTAGAAAAGGAAGAACCAGAAATACAAAAAGAATATACACTTGCTGAAGCAATTCAGGACGGAACAGAACATATCTTACGATCTATTATTTTTTGGGAATCAGATGATAAAAAAGTAGGTATCATTATTCAAATGATGCATCACGCATTTATATATGGAATGATATTATGGTATTTTTATATACATACCTTTTCTACCTCTTATTTTCAACTTGTTCTTATTACATGTATTGGATTTCTTGTTTGGCTGCAACACCTCTTTTGTGGCGCATGCCTCTTATTTAACATTGAATGCAAACTAATAGGAAATCATACTACTATTATTGATCATATTTTTTATTTGTGTAATATCCCTACTTCCGATGATACAAAAAATGGAATCCTTTTCATGATCAGCTCTCTCATCATGTGTATGCTTTCCTGCGAAGTTCTATCACGCACCATTATCAATATTAAAAGTCTGTTCTAGAAGACTATTTAAATAAACAAAATACTATCATATAGTACATGTGTGGAATCTGGGCGTACATTCAGCTCCAGGAAAAAGGCATACCCATTTTAAAATGCTTTGACGATTTTTATCAGTTAAAGCATCGTGGACCCACCAACTCCTATTTTGAAACCTATGAGAATGTATGCGTTGGATTTCATCGTCTCGCTATCATGGACGACACCTTCCATTCCAATCAGCCCTTTCTTCTAGAAGATGAAGAGCGCACCATCATTTTCATTTGCAATGGCGAAATCTATAACTTTAAGGATCTCATTTCCCATTACGAACTAGATAATATCAAAAATGATTGCCTCGTCCTTCCTACTATTTATATGAAGCTTTGTCAAAAAAGACAAGAACGCTTCTTTTGCGACGTCATTCGTAACGATGTGAGCGGTGAATTTGCTTTTGTCCTTTTTGAATTTAAGTCAAAAGTACTTACAAAAGTCATTGCCTGCCGCGATGAAATTGGTATTCGTCCCCTTTATTATCATCCTACTCTTACTTCCGATTCTCTCTTTTTTACATCCGAATTGAAAGGCGGCTTACATTATGAAAACGAATTGATTGAATTTCCACCAGGACACATCATGACCTATCATTTTAATGAGACAGTTACTGTGGAATCAGAAGATTATTCCTCCGTCTACACCGCTCATCCTCCTCGTTGCTTCTTTGATGAACGACTCCAAACACTATGGGGTGAATATGAGCCTACTGACGCAGAATACCTAGAAGAAGTTCGCTTATCCGTGGAACATTCCGTGAAACGTCGTCTGGTAGCTGATAAACCGATGGCATTTCTTCTCTCAGGAGGCGTGGATTCCAGTCTTGTCGCCGCTATTTCCGCCCAAACACTCAGCGAACCCATTCGCACTTTTTGCTGCGGCATGTCAGAAGGCACCGATTTGAAATTTGCCCGTGATGTGGCAGCCCATATCGGTTCGATTCATACAGAGGTCTTTTTTACACCTGAAGAAGGACTCGCTGCTATCCCTGACGTCATTCGCACCATTGAATCATGGGATACCACTACTGTGCGTGCTTCCGTTGGACAATACCTTGTTTCCAAATACATTGGGACACAAACCGATTGTAAAGTCGTGATGGTAGGGGAAGGTCCTGATGAAGTATGCTCCTCCTATTTATTTAATTGGTATGCTCCCAATGGCGAGGCGTTAGCAGATGCAGCAAAAGAATATGTGAAAAAGATCCATTACTATGATGTGAAGCGTGCGGATCGTTGTCTATCGCGATGGGGTTTGGAAGGACGTGTTCCCCTATTAGATCCTGAATTCATCCGTTCCTATTGGACGATTCCTTTTGAAGAGCGAATGCCAACCTACCATCAGATGGAAAAATGGTGGTTGCGCAAGGCGTTTGAGGGTACTCTTCTTCCTGAGCATGTGCTATGGCGAAAGAAGGAGGCATTTTCAGATGGCGTCTCTGGAGAAAAGTCGTGGTATCAAATCATTCAGGATTGGATAAAAGACAAAGTAACGGAGGAGGAAATGGCGAATGCGGCGACCACCTATCCTTATTGTACACCAAAAACGAGGGAAGCGTACTACTATCGCAAGCTATTTTGTGAGTTTGTGGGAGAACACCGTCAGGAGGTCATTCCAGGATATTGGCAACCCAAATGGTCAGCCAATGGAACAGAAGTAACCGATTATATTGATCCATCCGCACGTGTCCTCTCTATTTATCATGCAGAAGAGCCTGAACATTAGATCCCCAATGTCTGATATAATATCTTTACATGGCGCATCATATTTGGAAGAATTCGTGTACATTCCTTCTCTTGTTGTAGAGCAAGAGCAAGACCATCTACCATATATTTGGTTGGCTCTTTTTGAAAAGGAATCGAATATGTATTCATCCATTCGTTCCAACCACGACAAGTTCTTTCTATAAATACATCATGTCCTATATCATTGTAATGATATTGATAAATGAGAAGAGGAACATCTAATGGATAGGAACGAAATAGATTTTCTGCAGCTGCATAGATGATACGAGGGATATAGTGTTTCATAATCGATTCAGAGGATATTTTTATAGTTGGAAAAGGGCAAAATGCCCCAACAATTGTGTAGGATGGCTGTGTCTGTTTTTTTGGGTAGCCAGAGATCATATGACTATGATGTTGTCTTTCTCTTTACATCCTCGAAGATTTAAAATTGGACGTTTATTTTATTTTTTTTTGCCAATTACAAATATAAGTTTCCAATATATCTCCATTTTTTGTATTTCTAATATTTTTATCTAATACATAATTATGTATATCAAATGCATTTATTACATCAATTATCTCGACATAATTTAATTTAATTTTATCATTAACTTTATATTTTTTAGTTTTTATATTTAAAATGTTAACTGCTCTCTTTGGACCATTTCCAACTATATATACTTTATCAATATTTCTTTTATAATATCTACATATAGCCGATGTTATGTCATAAATAGCAAGCATTCCTACTCCTTTAACATTATCACAAAAGTTGTAAACGTCACATATTATTTCTTCAAATGTTTTATTTTCATAATCAACTATATTAATTTGTGGTAGAACAGTATGTAATGCTTTTTTCCATCGGCAATGATCAATTGCTTCTTGAAATATATTTATTGAACGATTGCACGATTTCATCATTTTATTTGTTACAATAACTTAATTCCATATTTCAATTTTATTCTCCATTTTAATTCTTCAAATGTGTAAATGAATCGTGTCTATCTGGATCATACTAAATGATAGTATTTATTAGTATGACACAGCCGTCTAGTATGGATGATGAATGGTTCTCCGTTAACTTGGAATCGAAAATGAATCAAAAAATGGACGCCTTACAATTATTGGTTCATGAACAAATGAAAATGATTCAGACACTATCCGATGAAATCAAAGTGCTCAAAGGAGAACTCCATTCTACCCATCACCAATCCGCCACTCAAAATAATAGAACACACGAATTGTTAGAAGAATTAACGATCATCAAACAACGTGAACTAAATATTATGCTACGGGAAAAAAAACCCGTCCCCTTTGCCCACCATGCTGCACCATATTTATTATCTCTTTCTCAACCACTTTTTTCAAAAAAAACAGTCCTCTAGATCATATGATCCTACCATATCGTATGCCATTACGAATCTAGTAGGATCCCTCTATTATATATCGTATCTCTGCTTCTAATTGTTGGTCTTTTTTATCCGATGTAATGCGGAAGATAGTACACCATTTAGTAAGATATTCCATGTATTCTTGATAATATTCATTACGATTGGACTCACCACTTCTTATCCATTGCCATTCCATATCCTGTAACATATGATACTTCGTATGATCGATACGAAATGTATGACAAAAGAAACATCGATTCTGAGAGAAATAATACCATTTTTTAAGATACGTGCTCTGACATTGCATGCAGTATTGTTGAGAAAAACGTAGTTGTATTTGTCTAATCGCATGATCCATTTCCATACCATGATCCATAGCAAAATGACTTTTCAAATTTATCATGTCTTAGTAGAAATGGATAAATTCCATCACGTCAAACAATATGGAACTGGTTTTATTGAATACCAATTACATCCATTTACTATCCAACATCTCTCTTTTCTTTTGATCTATACCATTTTTTCCTCTTATTTGTATGCATATTTATTTCGTTATCCCCTTTTCAAATGGATGTATCTTGGTTCCATTATCATGTTCATTGGATTTGTCTATGGTGATCATGACAACAATGTCACTGGTTTTAAACTAGGTCCTTCATAGATATGAAAGTCGATCAACATTTTATCTTATCATTGTTTCATGTTCTTCTGGTTTCCCCGCTTCTTCTCTTTGTTGGATTTCAACGAGCATCGACTCCCACGTGGCTATACAACGCACTTCTTGCCATTGGAGCAGTGATTCTTATCTATCACGGATATAAATTATCCATACGGCTTTACGATCATTCAGGGTATGCGTGGGTCAATGCCATTCATATTCTCTTCGTCGCTCCCTTATTACTCTACATTGGATACCATAAACGTGAAACACCACGTGCTGCCTATGAAATGCTACTCATGCTAGGATTCGCCGCCATTGGATATCATATGTTTTCCTTGGTACGTCATATGGAAATTCATCCTGAATCGGAATAATGCCTATCTAAAATAATAGGATATCTATATACAGATGTCCTATCAACTTACTGAAAATGATGAATGTGATGCTTGTGAAAAATATGTAAAACTACTTTACGATCGTGATACATGGAGCTGCATTTTATGCGCATTAACAGAACAACCGCTATTGGATCTATGGCATAGATATCAATTACCATGTGGTCATCAAGTTCATTCACGATGCTATAAAAAATGGTGTAAACTACAAAAAACAGTAGGATGCCCTTGCGG
>CAZYEM010000067.1:0-16569 GCA_964646395.1 uncultured Bacteroides sp. | reverse complement strand
GCTAGTTGTATAATGTTTTCCTGTTTAAGCTTTTCAATATAAATATCCCTTGGATTGGGATGTTTTTCAATAATCTTATACAAAATAGGCTGTGTAAAACGAGGCTCATCACCTTCATTATGACCATACTTGCGATAGCATAACAGGTCAATAAAAATATCTTTATGAAACTTTTGACGAAATTCCATTGCAAATTGCATAGCAAAAACAACTTCTTCCACATCATCGCCATTTACATGAAAAATCGGCGATTGAATTATTTTGGCAATATCAGTACAATAGGTACTCGATCGGGCATCGAGGTAATTGGTTGTAAACCCAATCTGATTATTTACAACCAGATGGATGGTACCTCCTGTTTTGTAACCAGGCAATTCGGACATCTGAAGCACTTCATAAACAATGCCTTGCCCTGCAACTGATGCATCACCATGAATAAGTATTGGAACAATCTGATTGTTATCACCATTATAATCCTGATCGATACGGGCTCTAACTATACCTTCCACCACAGGATTAACAGCTTCAAGATGAGAAGGATTTGGGGAAAGTGTAAGTTTTACATCATTGCCATTTTTTGTAAGTGTATGCGAAGTAAATCCCAAATGATATTTTACATCTCCCATAAGTGTTTCATCATCATATTCCTTACCTTCAAACTCACTGAAAATTTCTTTATAGGATTTATGCAATGTATTGGCCAATACATTAAGACGACCACGATGTGGCATACCTATTACAAACTCTTTTACACCTAATTGAGAACCTTTTTCAATAATGGCATCCAAAGCTGGAATCATTGCTTCTGCACCTTCAAGAGAAAAACGTTTTTGTCCTGGAAATTTTTTATGGATAAACTTTTCAAAAAGTACAGCTTCGCTAAGTTTTTGAAGGATTTGTATTTTTTGGTCTTTGTTATAAACGGGAAGATTTTTACTGCTTTCCATTCGTGTTCTTAACCAATCTGTAATTTCCGGTTGACGGATATACCGGTATTCAACACCGAGCGAAAGGCAATAAGTGGTTTGAAGATGTGCTATAATATCCTTTAGTTTGGCTGTTCCTATTCCTATTTTATTGCCTGCCTTAAATTCCTTTTCAAGATCCTCGGGTTTAAGCTCAAAATTTTCAATATCAAGAGTGGGAGAATATTTCCGACGAATTCTTACGGGATTGGTTTTTGTAAAATAATGCCCTCTTTCCCGATACGCATTAATCAGATTAATTACTTTAAACTCAGAAGGATATTCTTCGGTTTGATTTCCATTAAAATCAGTTTTTGAGAAATCGAAACCCTCAAAAAATTTCTGCCAGCCGTAGTCAATGCTCGCTGGATTTTTTTTATAAAGCCTATACAGTTCTTCTATTTGCTGTAAATCAAGATTACTCAAATAAGAATATGCGTCCATAAAAGTGTGTTTTTCTAACTATGTTCTTAAAAGAACAAATTTAGGAATTAAAAGTTTATGGAGTTGATAAAGTTGTTTCATAAAAGAAAAAATAATAAAATAAATTAATCTTTATATCTGCAGATTTTATTCTATTAGCCACGAATTACACGAGTTTAAAAGAAAAAAAAATAATGACAATAAAATCTTGCAAACAACTAATAATAAAACACTAATAAAAATCCGTGAGAATTTTAGGATTATCAGAAAATAAAAAAAACCGCCCTAAATACTTAGGACGGTTTTTTTGAATTAATAGATTAATAGAAAACTATTTCTTTGATTGCTGACCTTTTATAATAACATTTTTAATTTCCCATGTTGGAACACCGGTTGTACCACATTGATATTTAAAGCCAATATATATTTTTGTTCCCACAATAGCTGACAAATCAATATCACCCGATGGAGTAAATGTAAAGTTACCTGTTGATAAATTATAAGTTGGGAACTCAGTCCAGCTTGCATCGTTAGGATTTCCAACTCCATCATAATCTGTTGAATAAAAAACTTTTAAAGTACCATCACCTGCTGTACCATATTTCATAGCCGATTGAAAGTTTAATATTGTATTTGTGTATGAAGTTAAATCCAATTTAGGAGAAATCAACCAATCTTCATTGGCAGTATAATTTCCACCCTCATAACCTGACATTTTCATGCAAGCATATTGAGGATCATTTACCCAAAACTGAGGTCCATCAACACTATATTGCATAAAACTACCAATTGAAGTTGCAAAGGATTCTCTCAGAATTACTTTTAATCCTACAGGAAAACCATAAACATCATCAACTTCTCTTATCATAAATTGCCATGAAGTATTATATCTTGTCAAAATACCTTTTATGCTACCAGTACCTAATGGTAAAATGCTGTTTTTAAAATTAGAATAAGTACTTGATCGGAGGATTATTGGAGTTGCACTCATATTATCAGAAAAATTTCTTGGGGTCATACCTCCCAAAAGATTTAAAGGATCAGCATAAACTGAACCTGCATCTGCAAAACTGATATTGTTAAAAACAACTAATTTATTAATGTATTGATCGGTAAGAGTAACAGAGGTTAAGGTATCAGGTGTTGGTTCTGGGCCAGGAAATTTATCTCTGAAAAGGAAAGTTTTAATTAATATTTCAGGGATAGTAACAAGACCTGCTTCTCCTTTATAACCTAAGTTATAAGATCCATTAGCATTACTCAGATATAATCCGTTACATTTTACATAAACCAATTGTCCGATAGGATAATTATTATATAAATACCCATTTTCGAGTCTTATGTCAACACCACCGGTTGAATCCTGAATTACTAAATCCTTATAATAATTACCTGCCTGATCGGAAGAAACTACGATCCCTTTGATATACCAATTATTTGAAATAACAGCTGAACCGCTAACTACTTTTGCTTTAAGATCAGCAATTGTTAATAGCGTATCACCAACTGCCATTGTAAATTGAGGTTCGGTAAAAGGTGGTTTTTCAAAATCATCCTTTATGCAACTATTCAATCCTACTATTGCCATCAGCATGAATATTCCTATTATTTTTATTCTAAATGTTTTCATTTTTATATATGTTTTATTTATTTAAAATTCTATTATTGCTTAATTATTAAAATCTAATTCCAAGATTTAAGAAGAATGTTCTGCCTAAACCATAAAAATACTTCGGTGGAAATTTGTTGATATCTTTTGTATCGAAATTAAAACGCATCTGTTCGTAACCACCAGTAATTAATGATGTATTATCAAGTAAATTGCTGATGCTGAAGTTAAGATTTAAATTAACTTTTTTCACCTGCCATGATTTTCCAATGGAAGCATCAACCGTAAAACCATCATCAAGTTTAATCTGATTAACAATGGAAGGTATTCTTGGATCATTTGGATTTGCATAAGGTAATGCACTGATTGTTCGTCTCTCGGGGTTAAAATCGAGATAATTATCACCAAAATAGTTAACATTGGCATTAAAGAACCAATATTTTGGGTGACGGTAACTGATACCAACCGAACCGGCAGTTTGAGGACTTCCATTTACATAAAAGTTTTTCATATAAACAGTCTTGCTTATATCAGGCTGCGATCCATTATCATAAGTAATTGTAACATTTGAATTACTGGTATAGCGGAAGTTTCCGATAGCAACAACTCCGGTAAATGAAACGGTTGAAGAAGCTTTAACTTCTGTTCCAAATTCCATTCCCTGATGAACTTTATCAATTCCTGTCATGGCATAATTTACGAAAGTACCCAAATCGTCATTATAAAAACTTATGATGTCGTTTTGATTCCAAAACATGGTTTGGTATAAAGTTAAACGAGCTTTAATAAAAGGAGTACGTAAAATATAATTAATATCACCTGACAATATTTTTTCGTTAATCAAAACAGAGCTGACATTATCTCTGGTTCTGGGCGATAAAAAAGAATTATAAACAGAAGGTGCACGTGTAGTAGCCTGAGCATTTGCTAATATAAAATTACGTCCGTTTATCTTATAATTAAATCCTACTTTTCCGCCTCCATTAAAAAAGCTATAGGTTTCAGAATCGCCAAAAGAATTATCTAAATAGCGACCATTTTTCATATAACCGGTTCTCCAGAAAGAAGTAGAATTTACATTAGCTGCAATATAATAATCGATTTTGTCACCAATAACATCAACCTGACCCCATAATTGCCCTGTATTTGAATTGATATCATAATCATAACCATATACATCTCCTTCTTTTACAATACGGTTAGGGTTGTTTACATCGTTCTGGTTTTTAATTGTATCTCCGTTAAAATCACGTTCAGCAAAATTGTCAACATCTAACCAAAAATTTCCACCCAATAAATCGTCAATAGTTTTAAAGTGATGACCAGTATATTTACGATATTCAAAACCACCATCAAAATTCACATTGCTTGCAAGCTCTTTATTTAACAGAACACTAAAATTCAGTGTTGTTTGGTCATTACGTCTGTCTTCAATAACATAACTGGCCTGGTTTCCTTTTAAATTTGCTCTGTAATTAATCTGATACAATTCATCCCAGTTAATCTGAGATCTGTTAGGATCAGTTTGCCAGGCTAGTGTAGTCTGAGCAATTACATTTGGATCAGCAATATGATTTGAAATATAATTTTCATAACTTGGCATATAACGATAATAATCAGGACGAGGATCTGCGGAATTATACCAATTAAGAGCAGTACCTCCATTATAACCAAAGGAATAACCCAAAGAAGTTGTCAGCTTTGTTTTTGTATCTATGTCCCAGTAATGAGAAAGTATCATCATTGGTTCGTGAAAATTCTTTACTCTTGCATTTCTAACTTCACCATCCTGCATACCCCAATTTGGATTGTAATAATTACTACCCATTAAATCATAAGCTTCCTGAGTAGCTCCACCCTGCTGACCTCTTTTAGTAGGAGATCCGAAAGCAGTAAAACCAATACTGTGCTGATTGTTTATTTTCTTTTCTATTGAAATAAAATATGCCCAGGCATCATAAAAAACACCTTTTACATAACCACCTTCACCCCAACGACGTGAACCGCTAACTGTAAAAGCCCAGTTATTATCCATCAAACCAGTTGAATAAGTAAACATAGCTCTGTTGGTATATGTTTTATCAGATAATGAATAGGTGAATTTTACTTGTTTTCTTTGTTTGGAAGCTCTGGTAATGATATTAGTAGCACCTCCTAATCCACCAAAACCAAATCTGGATGAAGAAACCCCATTTACAACTTCCTTATTTCGGGTTGCATCGTTTAATCCACCCCATTCCGACCAGGAAGCTCTTCCATTTTCGGCATCGTTAACATTGATGCCATTCATATAAATTGAAAAATTTTCAGAATCATAACCTCTCATTCTGAAATACATGGCACCTAAAGTATAGCTGGCTGTAGAAGTAAAAATATCTCCCGATGAATGCAATAAACCGGAAACGGCTTGTCCTTTGCTTTCATCATCACCTTCCAAATCAGCAATGTTAACTTCAGAAACTCCTTTGCGTTCATTTTCAGCAATAAATTTTGAAGTTAGTTCTACTTTTGCATAAACTTTGGTTGCAGCTATTTTTACAGTACTTTCATACTTTTCAAAACCTACTGCAATAACCGTTAATTTAGTCTCACCATATTTCAAGCCAGCAAATTCAAAGTATCCGTTTGCATCCGAAACAGTTTGATTGCTTCCGGCAACCACTATTGCTTCAGAAAGTGCTTTACCGGTACTTTGATCATATACATTCCCTGTAAGTTTACCTTGCTGTGCCATCAATCCGGCTCCTATCAACATAAAGAGCAACAATGATGTAATTTGTCTCATCTTTTTTTAAATGTTAGTGAATATTAATCTCTTTTTTTTGAACATTAAAACATAACTTAAACAATAACAGATGTTTATTTAAATTGTTATAGCAAATTATATTTTTTGATAATTTATTAATCATTTTAAATACTTTGCAAAGTAAATAAATATTTTGATGCATGATTAAATCATATTTTTTTTTAAAAAGAATTATTATTTGCAAAAACACATAACATAAAGAATATGAAACAAATGAGATTTATTTAAGTTAATTTTATTAACATATAATGAACAAGAAAAAATATTTAACATCAAAGTAACATAAATTTTAAACACCTGTTTTTTAGCATCATAAATAAAATGCGATTTCCTGAGACGTTAAATGTATATCTTTTTTAATATTTTTTTGCTTGATTAATATTTTTTTTAAAAATATTGACGAGTTAATTAAATTATTTAATACTTTTGAATAAAATTTATTTTTGATTACTTATATAATAAAAGTTCAATAACATGAAAAAATTATTTATCACATTATTTGCAATATTCTTATTGATTAGTAATGGTTTTGCACAAATGCAATATAGACCTTACGAGCTAAATATCAATGCACCCAATAACGAAAATGTTTATAAACGCTATATGGAAGGCAAAACATATCTTGGAATAAACGGAGGAATTTCACTGCCTTTTGCTGATTATGGAAAGAATATTAACTTAGGTTTAGGTTTGGGAATTCAAGCAAAATATTTTATAAGTGATCATTTTGTTTTTGGAGCAAATTTCAATTTTTACAATTCATCTTTCAAAGATGAATTCATTAAAGATCAAAAATTAAGTTTTCAAATAATTGCTGACGACCCAACTATGAGTGATAGCACTAAGGGTCCATTAACAGTTTTGTCTGTTGACGGAAGTTCTACTCTATATCCATTCACCCTAAATTTTGAATATTACTTTACTCCAAAACAAAGATTTAAACCATTTGTAGGCTTGGGATTAGGATTTTATGTTGTAAATCACAATATCGAAATTATTACGAATTACGAAAAACCACAATTATTCAGAGAAGTGGAATCAAAATTCGGATCTAAAATAGATTCTTATTTTGGGTTAACTCCTTATGTTGGCTTTATGGTTGATTTTAATGAACTTATGAGTTTGGATTTTGATGTAAGATATAATCAGATGTTTTCAACTCCTGCATCTTCAAGCTTATCCGTTAACTTGGGTTTAATATTTAATCTTGCCTATAAATATTAATGTTATAAAAAAATAAATCAGACGACGATTTTTTTAAATCGTCGTTTTTTTTAATTACAAAAAAGAAAATTAAGTTAAATACCTTGAATTCTGATTTATAAGATTGCTTTTTTCTTTTTATCATTTCTTGTATTTATTGGATATTCAGCAAGTCATCATATCATTTGCGGATTTTAGGAAATAAGATTAATTTTGCAAAAAAAATAAAAATGCAAGGTGATACCATAATTAACAACAAGTTAAATGATAGTTGCAATACATTCTTTTTGTATTGTATTCCTTGCAAGGATAGTGTTGAGATTTTGTCAGCCTTACATGAAAAAACGTATGATTCTTTACATTACAAGTATTTTTTTATTAATGCCATTAAACATAATAATTTAATACAAACCGAAAATAACATTAAAACAATTCCTTCCTTTTTATCACCACATCTTTTAAAAACCAATACACTAAAGTCGAAACCTATAAATACATTTTCTAATGATTGGATCTTATTTATCTTACTCATAGGCTTTTTATTATACGCCTGGACTCATTTCTTTTCATCAAAGCGACTAAAGCAATTATTTAATGCACCATTCACAAACAGAGCACTTAACCAATTAACCCGTGATGGTGATATATTTAAAGAAAGAATTTCTATTCCTTTAATTATAATATTTCTACTTTCAATTTCTTTATTTATATTTAATATTGGACATTATTTGATAAATTTTAAATCGTTGGATTTATATAATTTATTTTTTTTCACAAAAATATTGGGTGTAATCAGTCTGCTTTTATTGATTAAAAGTTTTATTACCCGATTTATCGGGAACCTTTTTAAAAATTCAGTAGCAACATCTGCATATCTGCTAAATAGTTTGATATTTAATATTATTACGGGATTAATATTATTACCGGTAAATGTTTTTTTAGCTTTTTCAAATCCTGTGTTTTCAAGAGTTCTTATCATATTATCGTTAATTATGTTGTTGATATTTAACGTTATTAGATTTGGACGTTATATTATAATAGGAGTAAGCTATTCAAAGTTTTCAAAATTCTATTTATTTTTATATCTTTGCACACTTGAAATTTTACCAATATTGATTTTAATAAAAATTTATATTAGTTTGATTGATAATTATTTGTAGAATAAAAATAAGGATGGCAATTGCCTGTTTCAACTATGAAAGTAAAAAACATTTTAATATCCCAACCAGCTCCATCGGAAACAGAAAAATCTCCATACAGGGATTTAGCTGAAAAGTATAATTTAAAAATGGATTTTTATAAATTCTTTAAAATAGAAGGAATTGTTGGAAAGGATTTTCGATTAGATAGGGTAAATATTGCTGATTATAATGCCGTTATATTTACCAGTAGGCATGCGGTTGATCATTATTTCAGAATTTCAAAAGAAGTTAGGTTTGATGTGCCAGATACAATGAAATATTTTTGTATTTCAGAAGCTATTGCTCTTTATTTGCAGAAATATGTCCAATATCGTAAAAGAAAGATTTTTCATGGAAAACAAACTTTTCCTGAGTTAATGGATATTATTTTAAAACACAAAGAAGATAAATTTTTACTGCCTTGCTCTGATATTCACAATCAGGATATTTTTGATTTACTGAAAAAAGAAGAAGTAAGGTATGCTAAAGCTATCATTTACAAAACAGTAGATGTTGATTTAAAAACAGAAATTGATGTAAGCAAATACGATATGCTGGTGTTGTTTAGTCCATCAGGTGTAAAATCTTTATTTAACAATTATCCCGATTTTCAGCAAGGAGAAAAAATTATTGCTGGATTTGGCTCTACTACCGCTTTAGCAATAAAAGAAAGTGGATTAACCATAAATATCAGTGCACCCACAAAATCCTGTCCTTCAATGGCAATGGCAATTGAAGAGTTTTTAAAGAAATTAGCAAAAAAGAAATAAAATCATTGCATTATAAATGAAGACGTTGTATATCAACGTCTTTTTATTTGTTTGAAAATGCCAACATTTAAAAAAGAGGAAAGATTATGTGCCAAGAAAACAATTGATTTCCTTTTCAAAAACGGTAAACCAATGTTTTCCTATCCATTTAATGTTAAATGGCATTATAATGATTTAACTACAACATTTCCTGCACAGGTTTTAATTGTAGTTTCAAAAAGAAATTTCAAAAAAGCGAAAGATAGAAACAGGATTAAAAGAATAATCAGAGAAGCGTACCGTTTACATAAACATATTCTATATCAATATCTTAATGATAAAAACAAAAAAATTGTTTTAACTTTAATTTATACAGAAAAAGAAATCCTGAATTATCATTTTGTAGAAGATAAAATAATTTTAACTTTACAACGTTTAATAAAATTGCAAGAAAAAGTCAGTTGATAAAAACTATTTATTTCAATAGTTTTATTTTTGCAGGATAATAATTGAAGGATGAAAAAAATAATAGGTGGGTTTTTTATTATAATCATAAGAATTTATCAATATACTATATCTCCTTATTTTCCTGCGTCTTGCAGATATTCACCAAGTTGCTCTGCTTATGGAATTGAAGCACTAAAAAAGCATGGTCCATTTAAAGGCGGTTGGTTAGCTATCAAAAGAATTGCATCATGCAATCCTTGGGGTGGCAGTGGATACGATCCGGTACCTTAAATGATATAAAATATTTAATTATTAGTTACTTAAATAATTGACAATTAATCATAAAAATAAAATGATACAATTAGGAAAAATAAAATTTCAGTTATTCTTTTTAATTTTTTTAAGTTTTAGCTTTATAGCAAACGCTCAAAAAGACAATGATTTTGAAATATCAAAAAATCTCGAAATTTTCACAACGCTTTACAGGCAGTTACATTTAAATTACGTAGATAATATAAATTCAGGCGATCTTATGAAAAAAGGAATTGATGCGATGTTGGATGATTTAGATCCATACACTGTTTTTATTCCTGAAGCAGAAATAGAAGATTACAAACTACTTACAACCGGACAATATGGTGGCGTAGGTGCCTTAATTCACCAAAATGGTGATTATGTTATCATTTCAGATCCTTACGAAGGGTTTCCTGCTTTTAAAGCTGGCTTAATACCAGGAGATAAAATTCTGGAAGTGAACAAGCAAAGTGCTAAAGGGAAATCTGTTAATGACATCAGTTCCATATTAAAGGGACAACCTGGAACAAACATTAGCATTCTGATTGAGAGAGACGGTGAGCAGAAACCTATTGAAAAAAATCTTACCAGAGAAGAAATAAAATTAGAGAATGTTCCATATTTTGGTATCGTTGGTAAAAGTACAGGTTACATAAAATTAACTGGATTTACACAGGAAGCCGGAAAAGAAGTAAAAGAAGCATTGTTAAAGCTTAAGGAAAAGGATAAAATCACTTCTGTAATTCTGGATTTAAGAGGCAACGGAGGTGGCTTGTTACAGGAAGCCGTTAATATTGTAAATCTATTTGTTGATAAGGGTCAGTTGGTAGTAAGCACTAAAGGTAAAGTGGAAGAAAGAAATTTTTCACATGTTACAACAACACCGGCTGTTGACACTAAAATTCCATTAATAGTTTTGGTTGACAGAGGTAGTGCTTCTGCTTCGGAAATAGTATCAGGAGCTATTCAAGACTTAGATAGAGGTGTAATTGTTGGTCAAAAAACATTTGGTAAAGGCTTGGTTCAAAATATATTTCCGGTTAGTTACAACTCACAGGTAAAAATTACAATAGCAAAATATTATATTCCTAGCGGAAGATGTATTCAGGCGATAGATTATTCCCATAAAGGGGAAAATGGAAATTCAGACAAATTTCCAGATTCGTTGAAAACTGCATTTAAAACAAAAAATGGCAGAACTGTATTTGATGGTGGTGGAATTGAACCTGATTTTATATTAACACCTGAAAAAACCAGCAATATAACGATTAGTTTAATAACTAAATATCATATTTTCAACTATGCTAATTATTATAAAAGAATTAATCCCACTATTAGTCCTGCTAAAGAATTTACGATTTCCGATGAAATGTACGATACTTTTATACAATACCTAACTGGAAAAGATTATGATTATACCACAAAAAGTGAAAAAAATCTTGCAGAATTAAAATCAATTGCGGAGAAAGAGAACTATTTTGATGCTATTAAATCAGAATATCAGGCTCTTAAAGATAAATTAATTCATAACAAAAACGAAGACTTAATAAAAAATAAAGAAGAAATAAAATTACTTCTTAAAGACGAAATAGTAAGCAGGTATTATTATCAAAAAGGAAGAATAGAATCTTCATTATCAACTGATAATGAAATAAAAAAATCAATAGAGTTATTTAATGACGAAAAATCGTTTAGCAAAACACTTAAAGGAAGCATCAATTAGTATAATAATATCTATAAAATAGGAATAAAATGAAAATAGCCAATTATTTAAATCGTGAGAGAATTTATCTCTTTGGTTTAATATTGTTGGCTGTTGGGATTCCTCTATCTCATATTATTATGAGTATAGCACAAATTATATTATTAAGTAACTGGCTTATTGACAAAAATTTACTCACAAAAATTAAATTATTTTATAGAAATAAACCAGCTTTATTCTTTTCTTTTATTTATTTTTTACATCTTGCAGGTTTATTTTTTACAAGTGATTTTGACTATGCTATTAAGGATTTAAGAACAAAAATTCCAATACTTTTTTTACCAATAGTGATGTCTTCGTCCAAACAATTATCTTATAATGAAATAAAAATCATTTTAAGAATGTATATTGCTTCGGTTATATTTGGTAGTCTGGCAAGTAGCTTTGTTTATTTAACTCAAAAAATTGATGATATAAGAAATATTTCAATATTTATTTCTCATATCAGGTTCAGTTTAAATATCTGCCTTTCAATATGTATTTTGTTTTATTTTTTGATTATAAAAAAGGAATTTACGCCTAAACAAAGTATATTTATTACGATTTTAATCGTCTGGTTAATTCTGTTTATGTTTATTTTACAATCGCTTACAGGAATAATCATTTTAATGCTTTTAGCTTTTACCTATGCTTTATTTTCTGTATTTACTGCACATAAAACAAAAACCAAATTAATTGTAAGTTTTTCTATAATAGGTTTTTTAATTTTAATTTTCTCGTTACTTCATCAATATTATAAAGCGTATTTTTATGTTAATGAAATAAATTACAGGCAATTAGACACAAAAA
The DNA here is from genome assembly GCA_964646395.1 of uncultured Bacteroides sp. Classification (GTDB taxonomy): domain Bacteria; phylum Bacteroidota; class Bacteroidia; order Bacteroidales; family JACABE01; genus JACABE01. The sequence goes on along the minus strand of CAZYEM010000067.1, from coordinate 4,341 downwards.
CAATACAAGGCAATGATTATGAGTCTTTTGCTGAGCATTATGGAATAGAAAACGGTAATTATATTGGATTATATATTTGCAGAAAAGAGCTTGCAGATGAATGGAAAAAACGGAGCAAAATTCATATAGATAGTTGTGATTACAAAAATCAACAATTGATAGTAACTTTAATAAGGTTTTTGAATTCAAAAGGACTTAGAAAAGATGCAGAAGGAGTTAAATCATTGAATGATAAAGAAATTACAGCTATAGAATCAGGTTATGCAAATTACCTCTATTTAAATGATTTTAGTATTAAAGCAGCAGTTTACAGAATCTTTTTTGAATACAATAACTACATTATTTCAGGAACTACTAAAGGATATTCCATTATTCAACGATATGAATTATGGAAAGCGGCCATTGGGATTATAAAAGACAATTTTTGGTTTGGAGTAGGAACTGGTGATATGGTAACTGCTTATAAAGAACAACTTGTGAAAATGAATTCTGATTTAAAAGATTTAAACATAAGAGCTCATAATCAATATCTTTCGATATTTTCTGCTTTCGGAATTTTTGGTTTACTGATTTTCATATTTTCATATATATATCCAATAATTATCAGCAAATCATTTAATTCATTCCTATTTGTTTCTTTTTTTATAATTTCTTCTTTATCAATGATAAACGAAGATACTATTGAAACGCAGACCGGAGTTACGTTTTTTGCCTTTTTTTATCTGATATTTATGCTTTTTAATAAAAATTCGGATCAAACGACAGAACAACTTTCATCTAATAAACAATAATCTACCTTTTTATTTAATTTACAATTATCTCAAAATATTAGTTACTTATCGGGATTTAAACAGGTTTTGTCAGGTTATTATCAGATATTAACTAATAAATTAACAAAAACTTGTATAAAATGTGTAATTTTGGTCAGGTTTTTTTTGTAATTAAAATCAGAAAATATATTTATAAACAATTAACAATCAATACTTAAAATGAGAAGTAACATAAAATTCTTCTGGATTGCTTTAATTAGCATTTCCCTTTTTGTAGCTAATGTACATGCACAAAAACAGTACACTTACGAAACTGTACCCGGCGATCCATTGAAAGCCAGAATCTATACACTCGACAATGGTTTGAAAGTGTATATGACTGTATATAAAGATGCTCCACGTATTCAAACTTACTTTGCTGTGAGAGCTGGCAGTAAAAATGACCCAAAAGAAACCACAGGTTTGGCTCATTATTTTGAACACATGATGTTTAAAGGAACTGCAAAATATGGTTCAAAAGACTGGAAATCTGAAGGTCCGATTATTGCTAAAATAGATTCGTTGTTTGAAATTTACAGAACTTTATCTGATGAAAATCAACGTAAGGATATGTATAGAGTAATTGACAGCATTTCTTACATAGCTTCAACTTATGCAATTCCAAATGAATATGATAAATTAATGTCGGCAATTGGAGCTGATGGAACCAATGCTTTTACATCATTGGAAGAAACTGTTTATGTAGATGATATTCCTTCAAATCAGTTGGAAAACTGGGCAACTATACAGGCAGAACGTTTCAGCAATCCGGTTTTACGATTATTTCATACAGAACTGGAAACTATTTATGAAGAAAAAAACATGACACTAACCAATGATGGCCGTAAGGTTTATACCGCAATGCTTGAAGGTTTATTCCAGAATCATCCTTATGGAACCCAAACAACCATTGGAACCCAGGAACATATTAAAAATCCTTCGATGAAAAACATCAGAGAATTTTTTGCAAAATATTACGTAGCTAATAATATGGCTATCTGCTTATCTGGTGATTTTGATCCTGATTATGCTATAAAATTAATTGATGAAAAATTTGGTGGTTTCAAAAGATCTGAAGTTCCTGCATTTACTTTCGGAAAAGAACAGCCTATTACCAAACCTATTGTTAAAGAAGTATTTGGTACAGATGCCGAAAATATGATGATGGCTTATCGTTTTGCCGGTACCGGATCGAGAGAAGCTGATATGATTACTATGATTGATATGGTTTTAACTAACGGAACTGCTGGTTTGATAGATTTAAACCTGAATCAGAAACAAAAAGTGATGAGTGCAGGTACCAATCCGAATATTATGCACGATTATTCGGCATTGATGTTTTCTGGTAAACCAAAAGCCGGACAAACACTGGATGAAGTTAGAGACTTATTACTTTCACAGATTGAATTGGTAAAAAAAGGAGAATTCCCTGATTGGTTACTAACTGCCATTATCAATGATTTAAAACTTCGTAAAATAAAGGAATATGAAAGTAATAGCAGTAGAGCTATGGCTTTTGTTGATGCTTTCGTTCAAAATGAATCATGGAAAGATGTTGTTGAAAGTATTGATAACCTATCGAAAATAACAAAACAGGAAATCATTGATTTTGCAAAAGCAAACTTAAATGATAATTATGTAATTGTTTATAAAAGAAAAGGTAAAGACGAATCTATTAAGAAAGTAAAAAAACCAAAAATTACACCTATCAAAATCAATAGAGATGTTGAATCTGATTTCCTTAAAATGATTCAGGCAAATAAACCTACTGAAATTGAACCAGTATTTATTGATTTTAAAAAAGATTTGCAATTCTTTAATATAAAGAGCAACATACCCGTTACTTACAAAGAAAACACAGAAAATAACACATTTGATATTTTTTATGTTTTTGAAATGGGGAGCAATAATGATAAAAAAATAAGTGTAGCTACTAATTATTTGAAATTCTTAGGAACTTCAAAATATACAGATGAGCAGTTAAAAGAAGAATATTATAAATTAGGATGTTCTTTTAATGTATCAGCTTCGGGAGATCAGATTTATGTAAGCTTAAGTGGCTTATCAGAAAATATGCCAAAAGCGTTGCAATTATTCGAAGAAGTGTTGGCTGACTGTAATCCGAATCAGGAAGCATTTGATAATATGATTAAAGACATTCTGAAAAAAAGAACTGATGCCAAATCAAATCCACAAAGAGCTTTCAGTGCTATGGTTAATTATGGAATTTACGGTGCTAAATCACCAATGACCAACATATTGACAGAAACTGAATTAAAATCATTAAAACCAGAAGAATTGGTTACGATTATTAAAGGTATGCTTTCTTACCAACATCATATTATGTATTATGGCAGTCAGAAACCTGAAGAGTTAACCAAACTGTTAAATAGTTATCACAGAGCACCTGCACAGCTGAAACCTGTACCTGCTGAAGTTAAATTTGTGGAACAGGAAACCAAGAAAGACATCGTTTATCATGTTGATTTTGATTCCAAACAATCGCAGATGTTATTATTAAGCAAAGGTGGTTTTTATGATAAAAATATGACTGCAGATGTAACTTTATTTAATGAATATTTTGGTGGAAGTATGAATTCTATTGTATTCCAGGAATTAAGAGAATCCCGCTCATTGGCTTATACAGCTATGTCGATGTATCAAAGTCCTTCCAAAAAGGATAAATCATATATGGGAATCTCTTATATTGCTACTCAAAATGATAAATTAAATGATGCATTGGAAGCATTATCGATGTTACTAAACAAAATGCCTGAATCAGAAAAGGCTTTTACATTAGCTAAAAACGGTATTATTCAGAAAATGAGAACCGACAGAACAACTAAATCAGATGTTTTATGGCAATATGAAAATGCCAAAAAATTAGGTGTTGATTACGATTTGCGTAAAGATATTTATGCAAAAGTACCAACAATGACTTTTGATAATGTTAAAAACTTCCACAACCAATATATTAAGGATAAAAAACACTCATATCTGGTTTTGGGCGATAAAAAAGAAATTGATTTTAAAGTTCTTAAAAAATATGGTAAAGTGAAGTATTTGAAAATGGAAGATATTTTCGGATATTAATTTTTTATCATAATCTAATAAAAAGGGCTGGAAACAGCCCTTTTTTTATTTGCCTTAAATCCGTAATGAAAACTGTAGAAACAGGATAGTCATCAGATTATATAAAGTATTTTATTAAAAACCAACTGTTTTTGCAGAAAGAATATAAATATTTCGTAAAAGATGTTTGTTTGATGCAGCATTTTAGTGTAAAATCACCTTAAATCCCCAAATCCCGAATCATGCCTTACGGGATAAGTTATAACAAAACCAGTTTCCTGGTTTTTCTCCTGCCCATTAAACACAAATCTATACTCACCGGGGTTCCAGTCTCTGCCAATAACGACCCCATCCCCGCTTCCCATGAAAGGAGAAGTGCCTGTTTATCCGTTGTTTGATATGTTGGTGCGTTGTAGCAAGGTTTTTATTTTTTACAAATGTATGAAAGTTTATCAAATAC
>CAZYEM010000066.1:0-16580 GCA_964646395.1 uncultured Bacteroides sp. | reverse complement strand
TTGTCATATTTAAGATACCTGCTGTTTGAATTGCAGCCCCATATAAAGAGAAATTAGAAAAATTAGTATTGCTGAGAGTTGCAGTTCCTTTAAATACATTGAAATATTGAGCATATTCTATCTGACATCCGGTTAAGTTAACTGTTCCTGATGAAGCAGCATTACCGGTTTGTATTAACCACCAAATTCCGGGAGTTGGAGTGGCACTGCTTGATGTAAAGGTTACATCGGTTGCATTAAGAGTCCCTAATACAGTCATACTTTGGCTATTGGCAAATTTTACAATTACACCAGGTTCAATAGTTAAAGTAACACCAGGATTTACTGTAATGGATGCAGTTACTGTATATGGACTGCAAGCTGCAATCCAGGTAGTATTTGCTGCAATAATTCCAGAAACGGATTGCACTGAACCATAGGTAAAAGATACTGTTTTGCTGGCATTGTTTTCGGTTATACCAGTTATTACATTTGTTGTATTTACACCAGCCCAAGAAACGGATGCTGGTGTAGTAGATCCAGTAAATGATGTAATTGAAGCCGTTCCTGGAAATGGACAGGCATCACTATCTATTGTTCCATAAACTGCAGGTGGATTTCCTGCTGCATTGGCACAAACAGGATAAAACCCCTGATGGCTGTTTATATTGATATTATTACCGGCTGTACTGATATAATTATCATCTACATGGTATATAATCATTCCATGTCCGGGTACTGCTGTGTCGAATTTGATTTGTTGCTTGTTTTCAATTATAAAATATTCATTTGCAGTAGCTGTATTATAGCGATAAAAGCTATTGGAATACTCTGCCGAATTATTAAGTGTTATTTGAGAGCAAGGATTAAGTAATGTTAATGGAGCCCAGTTAAATACCATTGTTTTTGTATATGGATTGTGATGAGAAGGTATTTTCCCATTGCTATTCCAGTTGCCTGATCCCATTACATCCCAATGTGCTGTTCCCTGATATTGACCGTTATCAGTATAATCTACATCATAAAAATCTTTTGCACCAAGTACATGCCCGAACTCATGGCAAATACCACCGATACCGGTTAGTTCAGTACCTGAGTTTCCGTTAAGTTCTGATGAGCATGCATATTTGGTTATTGTCTTTCCATCAAAAGATAAAGAAGGAGATAAATTCCAGGAGTGATACCATATAGTATTGGGATTAGCTCCATTACCTTCATTATATCCTGCATAAATTACATAAACACCATCAACAGTACCATCATTGTCATTATCGAAATTTGCATAATTTACATCAGGATTTGCTAATGTAACTGCCTCTGCAATTAATTCCCTTGGTCTTATATCATCACCCGAGCCATCATTGGCTCCGTAATATGCCATTGAATCTGATGCAGTATAGGGACCTGCAACGGTTACAGTAAGATTAAACTGGTTGTATGAATTTTGAAGATAATAATCTTTGACACTGCCTTTTGAGCCATTGGTTGTGTAATTTATCTGATTAAACAGATTGTTTATCTCTGCCTGAGTTTTGGTAAATGGCTGATCGAGAAAACCAATTAGAATACAAACTAAATTTCTGTTGCCAGTAGTTGGAAAAATACCTTGAGAACCAGAAGGAGTTGCAATGCTCCATGCATTAATCATCATTTGAATCTGTTCTTTTGAATAATGCAGAGAAAAAGGAACGGTTGCCAGAAAATTATTTTCTTCCGAAGATCTAGCATCCGGATTATGAGCCTGAATACCGGAAGGTTTCATACTCCCATTATTATCAAGAACTGCATATTCGTAAGTACCTTTGCTGTTAAAGAGGATAGCGTAATGGTCAATGGTTTCTGCCCATCTTACTTTTTCATCTCCCTTTAATAAAATGGTTATTTTACTTCCATCCGGTTGAGTGAAAGAAATTGGATAAGGGTAAGCACTACCTGCAAAAGAAGAAGGGTTAATTAATAAAAGTTGAATAAATACTAGGGTTGATAAAAAAAGAGTAAAAAGTTTTTTCATAATGATTGTTATTATTTAATAAAATGATACAAAGATAATCAACAAACAAATGTAAAATATGTTTATGTTATGTTAAAATTGTTTAATGTTGCAAGTATAAATTGTTTTTTGTAAATACTTTATAGAAAAATGATAAGTATATAAGTTTAGTTATTGTTAACAAGTATTGCAAATTTTTGCAATGTAGGTGTTACCATTTACAAAACAGGTCGTTGGCAATGTTTCATAAATTGTTAAGAGTTTTCGAATCCTTAGATTGATTAAACAAAAATCTTTATCGGGACTTCTAAAAATTGATTTTTCTTAGTTGAACTTCAATTTTAAAAATCCTTACTTTGATAAGCTCAGCAAATAACCTTTACAATAGTAAAATACTGTTTTATAATCTTTTTTGCTTTAAAAAATCTAATTTTCATAACTCCTTTTTATATAAAAATTCCGTTTCAAAATATTAAACTTTGAAACGGAATTTTGTTAATCAATAATGAATTAAGGAGTAATCACCACTACTCCATTGGTCAGATTTTCGTCAATAGCAACCAGATCAGAAATATCCACTACACCATCCCCGTTGAGGTCATAAACGATATAGGCGACACTTCCGAGTGTTAAATCAGCATTCATATTAACCAAATCGCTTAAATCAATCACTCCATCCTGATTTACATCACCTAAAAAGATTGCAAATACTCCCGAAGCTATTTGTTTTTGATTATTACCATAAGCTTTGTTAACAGAAGTGGTAAAATCATAATTAATAACATCGGTATTAAAAGATACAGGCAATTTGCTCCAGGTTTCAATATGATTTCGGTGTTTTATACCAATATAATATGAACCTGTATCCTTTCCGGGTATGCTTATTTCGGTAGTGTTTCCATTCGTATTAACAAAAACGGTATTGCTTTCGATTCTCAGATATGGAACAGTTGGGTTATAAACATCAATGCAAACTGTATCAACTCTCGATTCTATAAAGTGATCACCAACTGCATCCTGTACTTTGTTCATCATATTGGTAGTAGAATTATAGAAACCTTCAAGATATAATTTGACATTGAGCTTTTTAGGAATTTTTACCAAAACGGATGTTATTGGTCCCAACCCACAGCTGTTTTGACCTCTTACTGATAATAAACCTGAGTATGCACTTCCGTTTGTATGGGTATAAATGGTATCCGTACTTTGCAAATCAAGTATCATGCCATTTGGTAAAGTCCATACATAATCATCAGCATTGCTGATGTTTACACAAGAGTACATCAATCCATTCTGATTTTGAGTTACATCAGTTGGTCCGTAAATATTATTTGATTGATATGGCAATTCTTTTACTGTAACTAATTTAACAGATGGTTCACCATAACCACAGCTATTACTGCCTTTAACAGTAATATTACCTGAAGAAGCCGCATTTGAATAGTTTACAGAGATGGAAGAAGAATTGCTGATTCCAACAGCACCTGAAGGCAGAGTCCACAGATAAGAATTAGCGTTAGCAATAGGAGCTACAGAATAAACAACATTATTTTCGCCCTGACAAACATTTGCAGAACCTGTAATATTACCTGCTTGACCTGCTAAATCAATAACACTCATAATTAGCGAATTACTTGAAGTAGGATTACCCGAAGCACAGGTTAAATCTGATGTCATTACACAACTAATTGTATCTCCGTTTGCAGGAATGTAACTAAAAGCAGAAGAATTATTTCCTACATTAATACCATTCTTTATCCATTGATAAATTGGTGCATTACCACCATTTGTGGGAGTTGCATTGAACAGAACTGCAATGTTAGGACAAACAAGCATAGAAGAAGTTGTGATACTAACAGATGCTGGCAAAGCAGCAGGTTCGGTAATTTCAACTGTACTTGTTGCGCTCAGTCCGTTAACATCAATAACAGTAACTGAATATATACCTGCTGGTCCTGTATATGTATCTCCTATATATCCATTTCCCCAAAGAATAAAGTATGGAGATTGTCCACCACCAATGAAGACTTTTGCTTTACCATCAATATATGAATTGCAGGTTGGTTGTGTCATTGAGAATGTAAGATTAATTTTTCCTCCTATATCCTTACTGGCTTCATTGTCTGTAATATCGTACTCAGCAGGATCCCCATTAGTGATACGTCCGATAATGGTGGTTTTTGAATCCACAACTGTCCATGGTATTGATATAGTTATACTTTGTGATGTGTCAAGACTAATAGGCTGAGTACCGATAAATACTTCCTGATTATTATCGTTCAGATAATATAGACTATAAAATGCATCACAGATATCGTAACCAACGTTCTTTATTGTAGCACTTATATTAATTGCTGAATTCTGTATTGGCAAGGTATCACTAAGTATGAAGGAAGTAAATAGCAGATTTGGCGATTTTCCAACAATAATAGCTCTTGTAGCTTCATTGTTTAATTCGCTTACTTCATTAATTTCATTGTCAGAATCAATAATAGTTCTGATAATATGAATACCTCTAAGTGTTGATGACCAAGTAGGAACAACGTGTACCGTATTAAAAATACCATTCATTAAACCGGGAACCCTTATTGTATATAAATCGGTGTTATCAACCCTGATTTTAAAATTGAGTGAATCTGTGTTTGTTATTCCGATGTTTTCGTAAGTAATATCAATACCTATAGCTTCTCCAAGTTCAGGATTTAACTTGGAAGGTGCAATATATTGTGATAATACACGATAATCAGGTTTGTCAGTAACATTAACAGCAACGATTAATTCATTATTGCTTTCGCTGCATTCAATATAATTATTATCCGGATCGGCAGTCATCCTTACATAATAAGTTCCAACCTGCGGGAATGCAAATGGATTTGCAAGATTTGCTGAAAAAGGACAATAACAGAATGTTGAACCACAATATGTAAAAGCATTTCCTAAATTAACCCATCCGCTGAGTCCGGGTCCGCTTACTTCAAATTTTATTTTTAAATTTGAAGCTTTGTAAATACCTGAGTTGTTAACTCCTACATTTAAATTTACAGGCTGATTCTTTAGTTGAGTATATTCCCAGAATGCACCTCCCCAGCAAAAATTGCTTAAAGAAAAATCCCAGCATAAACTTGCTGTTGCAGTATTATTGAAATTGTTTGATTCGATTATTATATCAAATGGATCAACAATTACAGTAAGCAAATTATTTCCATAAACAGGTGCAGGTAAAGTAGTTGTTATGGTTTGCGATTGTCCTGCATTTAAAGTACCTGAAAAATTATAAGGATATATAATGCCATTTACATCAAAATGAACAAGGAAATTACTTGCAGATATTAAGCCATTGTTTACAACTATTGCTGAAATTGTTATATTTCCGGGATGCACAGGATCAACGGGATCTACACTCAAATAATTACAGCCGTAAACCGATAAATCAGCATTACATTCAAAAAGTGTAGTTGATAACAATGTATTATTATTTAACTCATTAATTTCACTCACATTGTTTTCATAATCAGCAGTAAATTCAAATGTATAAACATCCGGAGTATGTGGTGAAGGCCAGTTAAAATCAGTAGAAGTGCAGCTTAAAGCGGGAATATTACTAGTTGTACTGTAAAGTGTAGTTAATAAAACACTTCCTTTGAATATTTTCAACCTGTTATTAAATGCACCGGTTGCAACTCCTCCTTGATTATCAAGATTAAATGAAATGTTGTTGAACTGACATTCATTATATGACGAATAAAGATATCCGGAAGGTGCAATTTCAGGCATTGCCTGATGCACCATTATACATAACGAATTATTGTTGTTATATTCATAACATTCTGCAATATCATTATTGTAATCGGCTGATGCATAAATGTTAGTGCCACCTATCGTATTAAAAGTCAATGCAGGAATTGTTATAGTATAAGATGCTCCCGGATATATTACAGGAACGGAATATAAATTCGGAATCGCAGGTAAACCGTCAGGGCAATCAAGTCTTAAAGTAGTTGGATTACTGGCAATATTTCCATTGTTGTAAACAGTTATAGAACCACTAAGTGTTTGTCCCTGAAGTATATTTATACAATTGTTCCAGTGGCAACTTCCCGGATTAACTGTTTGAGAACCTATATTAAACAATACTGACAAATCAGCACAATACACAGGTGGCGGAACATAAATTTCAAAGGTAGTAGTTGTATCACCGGTAAGCGTATAATCGGTAATGTGCATATTAACATGATAAGTACCTGCAGGATAAGGTGCATAAATACCAACACAATAATTTCCCAGAGAATTAGTATAAGTGCTGCCTGTTTGTCCGGTTTCGGCAACAGTATAAGTTACAGTAGCACCAGCACATGAAGGATCGAGCAGAACAACAGCTGTACCCGTATAATAGGCATTTCCACAAACATTAATAGTAGAACCTGAAGCTGCATAAGCCGGATTAGGCTGAGCTGTAATAACAATTTTTCCGGGCAATGTATAATTACCATTGGTAAACGGACGTATAGCCTGATTATCTAATTCATTGGGTTCAATCAGAACATTGTTCCAGTCAATAAATACCTGCATTGGGCACCATGCTGGAACAGAAGGTGTTTGTATCTGCCATGAAACAGTGGTTGCAGTGTAAGCAGCTAAATGAGCAACTGTAATATCCGGATAAACGGAAGCAGGATTAAACTGATTTTTCAGATGAACTATGAAATTATTTGCAGGACGACCTGAATAATTATGTATGGTTGCATATACTGTTATAAATTCGCTGGTATCGGGATGTGTATTGGAAAAACTGATATCATTTGCAAATATTGAAATATCAGCTGCTGTCAGTACCCTTGGCTCATTTAAGGGACCCAGGCTTGCAATACAGCCAACCATATCAACAACACTTACCATTGTCCGCCAGTTTGGCGATTCAGGTAAATTTGTAGCAATATAATAATAGTTTTTTCCATCAGTAACATTCTGATCACTTGGATCTACTTCAAGCATGTAATATAAAAGATCATTTGAATTGGAATAACTTCCATTTCCTTCATAATCAAGTTGCAACCTTGGATATGTAGAAGCAGGTTTTACCCCGTCAACATTAGTATATTTAACTTCAAAGCGGTAAATATTGGTTGGTGTACCATCTGTTGGACCAACCAGATGATTGGTAAAACCAATATTATTGGTATAACTTAATACGGGTACTTGATAGATTTGTTCTGTAATTGTACGGTTGATACATGGAGTAATATTGCAAAAACCTTCTGCTCTTACATAATAATTATTACTTGTCTGAGCCGTAACCTGAATGCTGTTTCCACTTCCGATTGAATTACCTCCGCAATCACCGGAATACCAAACCCAATTTGCACCTTGACCAAGAATACCGCCTGATACAGTAAGTGTAGAAGCTGAACCTGAACATTCCGCAATGCTTCCCAAAATCGCTGTTGGCATAGTAGAGGGAGTATGTACAGTAACAGTGAAGGACATACAATTTGTATTTCCGCAACTACCCTCAGCTCTTACAAAGTAAGTAGTGGTAGTGCTAGGATTAATGGTAATACTTGTCCCGTTTCCAACCGGATTGCCACCGCAACTTCCGGAATACCAGTGCCAACTTGCTCCGGTTCCGAGAAATCCTCCTGTCAGACCTAAAGTCATTGTATTGTCAGGATCATAACAGTAATTAGGATTACCTGTAATCGCAGTTGGTGCCTGAGATGGGATGTTTACAATCACGTTAGTACTGACACAGCTGGTGAAATTACAAACATTTTCAGCTCTTACATAATAAGTTGTATTATATGAAGGGTTTACAGTTATCATTGTATCGATACCAACTGCTGTGCTTCCACAACCAGAAGAATACCAATGCCAGCTTGCACCAGTTCCTAATACACCTCCAACAACTTTGAGAGTTGTAGATGAATTTGAACAGGTAACAGTTTGTCCACTAATAGCTGTTGGGATAGTTGAGAACGTATTTATAGTAATAAATTTGGAAGAAGAATTTCCTTCACCATAGGAATTTATACCTTTTACAGATATGATTCCTGAAACTGCAGCTGTGAAATTGACTGTAATACTGTTGGTTGAACTGCTTCCTGTTGCACCTGCTGGCAAAGTCCATTGATATGATGTGGCATTGGGAATACTTTGTATGGAGTAAGTAACATTAGTTTGATTCTGACATACAGATGACAAACCTTGTATTGTACCGGCATCACCAGGTAACATACTAATGGTAACAGGCAGAGAGGATTGTAAACCTGTTCCGCAGGAATTTGAACCCTTAACTGTTATATTTCCCGAAGTTGCAGAAGCACCAAAATTGATACTGATGCTATTACTTAAACTTGTTCCGGAAGCTCCTGAAGGTAATGTCCAGATATATTCAGTTGCATTGGTAATAGGTGTTACAGAATAGACAGCATTGTTTTGCCCTTGTATTACTGTTGTTGGCCCTGATATGCTTCCTGCTATATTAGGTTTTTGTATAATATTGACAGTAATTACATTACTCGTATCATTATTGTTTAATAAACAAGGATGTGAAGAAGACATAACGCATTTAACCTGATCGTTGTTGGATGGAAAATATGAAAAATAAGCTGTAGCTGATAAACCGGAAATTTCATTAGGAGAAAGTGAACGGTTATAAAGTTGAAAATCATCAATACTGCCATTAAAATATCCCATATCATTTGAGTAACCGATCAGAATTTTGTCATCCCAGTTAAAATCAGAATAAGTTTTGCTCCCCTGAGCTTTGAGAAGACCATCTACCCAAATCTGATGTGGCTTATCACCTTTTCGATATGTATAAACCAGATTATGCCAGTTGCCATCAGCATAATTATATCCTGAAGTATTGATATTTTCACTTGACCATATCCGTGCTACAATATTTCCCGAAGATATATACAGATGCCTGTCATTTCCGCTACCTCCCATATAGCCACTACCTACGCCAAAAATACCTGTATTGGGGTTAGTTGTTTTAAACCATAAAGAAACAGTAAGACTATCTTCCGAAATATTGGTATTTGTATTTATATAACTACTACCATCAAAAAAATAAGCACTGTTCGGATTGCCTGAACGGTCAGTAGTTAATGATGCTCCGTAAACAGTGCCATTTAGTCCGTTAGGGCTTACATCATTGGCATTGCCATTGAAGGGATAATTAATAAATATTCCATTGCTGATTCCGGAACCTGATAATGCCAATACATTATTAACAAACCATTTGTACGATGGATTAGTTCCTCCATTTACCGGAACGGAAGAAAAAGTAGCCAGATTATCCTGACATATATTATTGCTGTTACTGCTGATGCTCAGGGATGAAGTAATTGGATTGTAAACGTTTACTGCAAGATTGGTATTGGCTCCATTACCACAATTGTTAACTCCGTGAACACTTATATTCCCTGAAATTGCTGCTGAGAAATCGGCAGTAATTGTATTGCTTGTACTTGATCCTGTTGCTCCTGCAGGTAAAGTCCATACGTAAGAATTAGCATTGGGCAAAGAAGGAATACTAAAAGTGGCATTATAATTTCCCGCACAAATGTCAATAGGTCCACTAATTGCTGATGCTGATTCAGGTAATGAATTTACATTTATCAAAAGCTGAGAACTGCCACCGGTTCCACATATATTATCGGCACTTACACTTAAATTACCCATAACTGCATTTGTACCAAAATTAACGGAAATTGAAGTACTTGTTGAACTTCCACTTGCTCCGGTTGGTAATGTCCAGGTATATGATGTTGCTCCGGGTACTGTATCTATACTATAAATAAGCTGTGTTTCTCCCTGACAAACATTAGCAGGACCAGAAATTACTGATAAATTCTCAGGTACTGTAATTATATCGACTTGCAGATTTGCAGATCCTATACATCCATTGCTGTCAGTAACTGTAACTATATATAAACTATCATTCATAACATTTAGGTATCGGTTAGTTGCACCGTTATTCCAGATATATGAAATATAATTACCAGCATCGAGCGTACCTGAATAACAAAATTCGGGACCACCACTTATAATAACCTGGGGAAGAGGGTTCACTTTTATTTGTATAGAAGCATTTCCTGAGCAACCATTGGAATTATAAACAGTTACAGAGTAAACTCCATCAATTGAAGCAGTTATTGTTCTGGTTGTATCTCCGGTACTCCAGAAATAAGAATCATAAAGACCAGCATCCAGTGTTACATTTTCTCCCTGACAAAAAGTTGTATCTCCATAGGCTGTTATAACAGCTTGGATAGAATCCTGTACTGTAATATTAAATGAGCAAGCTGTTGAATTTCCCGATCCATCAATGGCAAGATAAGTATTTGTGGTAGTACCCGAAGGATATACATCACCGGGATGTAATCCTGCAGTTTGAATTATTACTGGATAAATATCATTATAAGAGATAAGGACAACACCGTTACCACCATAATTTTGTAAACCATAAGGATTAGATTGCCAGTAACCACCTTTTGCACAGCTAGAGCAGATGAGAGCAAGTTCAGTTTCATTAGCAGGAATTTGTCCATTGCCATTCAGTATGGTATCACCCAGGCAGGAGCCACCACCACCTCCGGCACCAGAAGCATCGTTATAAAAGGGTCCAGTTCCGCCAGTTCCACCGAGATAGCCACCGCCACCGCCGCCACCTGCTCCACCATCACAAGTGTTGGAGCAACCGCGATTGTTACCGTTTAATCCGTTATTATTTAAGCTTCCACCGGAAATACCACCTGATGAATTGCTATTGGAAGTGGCACTACCGTTTACATTGCCACCGCCACCATTACCTGCTTGTACATCATTACCGCCGCCACCGGCACCACCACCGCCACCGGAAACAATAACCGGAATATTATTCAGCAGTACTGCCGTGCCGCCGCCGCCACCGCCAGCTCCGCCGGAACAACCCGATCCACCAGCATTGCCTCCGTTACCACCTATACCATATCCATAACCACCAGTTCCACCACCACTATTAGAATAACAGCCCCAACCTCCGGAGCCTCCGCCTCCAACAAGTATAGTTAAAGTATCAAAAGGCACAACGGTTATTTTACTTGTAACGTATGCTCCTGCACCACCTTTACCACCGGCTTGACCATCATTACCTCCACCGCCGCCGCCGGCTCCCCAGGCTTTTACTGTGATAGAAGTTACATTATCAGGAATTACAAACTTTTGTATACCTCCGGTATAATTAAAAGTATGACTACCTACTGCATTTGAATTGCAATTATCACTTACAGTTGGCTCAGTATAACTTACAGTTTGCGAACATAATAAGTTGAAATCAGTAGGACAACCACTTATTACCGGAGGAAAAGTATCTTTAATAATAATTGTAAAGTTACCTGAAGTGCTGCAATTTCCATTAGTTGCTAACATTGTAAGATGATTAACTCCCACAGGGAAAAAATAGGGTGATGTCACCGTGTTACCACGCCAACTATAACTAATACTGCCAAAATCAGTGCTGCCTGTAAAGCTGGCATTAGCTCCGCAATGATTGATATCTGTATATTCATCACCTACAACAGGAAGACTGATAACCGGTGTTTGTCCAACCAGATTCACATTTTCTGAGGCTGAATTAATACAGCCATTACCATCTGTAACAGTAACAGTATTAGTAGATGTTGAATTCACTGAAATTGTTCGGGTGGTTGCACCTGTGTTCCACAGATAGCTGCTAAAACTTCCGGCATCTAATGTTACTGATCCACCCGGACAGAAACTTAATGGTCCGCTGCTACTTATATTTATACTTGGAAGAGGATAAACTATAATAAACTCAGATGCAGAATTTGTACAACCATTAATATCTTTGATATTAACTGAATAATTCGTTGAATATGATGGTTTAACATTTATACTTGCTGTAGTGTCCCCTCCGGGAGACCAATTAATGGTATAATAGCTGGAATTGTTTGTATTACCTATGGCAACTGCGTCTATTTCATGCCATACTGAAGGAAGAGCCGGATTGTTGAGTGCAATTCGAATTTCAGAAACGTTAAAACTTGTAAGAGGAAATGTAATATGCAGTATTCGGGAATTTTGAATAGCTACACTGGCAGTTGTTGAATAAACGATTTCAAAGTTTCCTGTATTAGGATTTTTAACATATACAGTATCAATAGCTCCAGGATTGAAAGTTTCGTAAATATCTATAAAATCAACAGGAGAAGGATTGGTAAAACCTAAAACCAGATACTCTCTTTGATTATTGGTATTAGCAGAAGTCCATGCTGTACTGATATCTCCATAGCTTGGATAAGTATTTGGAGCACCAACTATTTGGTTAGCAGACCATGACGTACTTGAATATTGTGAACTAAATCCAATAACATTGTTTACAAAGCGTTGATCCGGAACCGCAACATTGTTTATAGAAAGGCTAACAGAATCTCCCTGACAAAATGCAGTTGGACCACTTAATGAAATATTTGGGGCTGTAGGATTGTTATTTACAAAAACAGTTTGTGAACCAATTCCAATACAACCATTAACATCTGTAACAGTAACTGTATATACTCCACTCGTTGTAACATTTATAGATTGAGAAGCACTACCGGTATTCCAATTGTAGTTGACATAATTACCTGCATCAAGAGTAACATTACCTCCGGCACAAAATGAAACTGGACCGTTGGAAGCAATAACAGGTAAAGGATTATTAAATGGTTTTACAAAAACACTGATGGAAGAACTTATACCGGTATTGATTGTATTTGGTACGGCTACTATAACTATACCTGAGCCACCATCACCACCTTTATTGTTCGCATTATAATGAGAACCACCGCCACCGCCGCCACCGGTATTGGTACCACCGTCCCCACCGGGTACATTGGCCACACAATTGGTACATGAATTGGTACCGGAAGCTCCGTTATTATATCCTTCTCCACCAGTAGTTACACCAACAGCACCACCACCGCCACCGCCGATACCGCCATTGCCACCGCCGATGCTATAACCGGCACCACCGCCGCCACCGCCCCAGTAGTAGGGAATACCAAGAATATCAACTAAACGGCCAGGTCCACCATTCGCTTTTGCCGGACCATCAGATCCTGGACCATCAGCACCACCACCACCACCGGAATAATACCAGCATCCATTTGTACCACCTCTGTAACCTTGTCCTGCAATACCTGTGGTGTATTGTCCATAATCACACCAATATCCACTCATTCCACCTCCGCTTCCTCCGGAACCGCCTGTCCAACCGGGTGAATAACTACCGTAAGAACTACCTCCGTATCCTCCGCCAATAGCAATTAAACTGCCAAATTCAGAATTTCCACCGCTTTTTGCAGCTATAGTATATTGATGACTACATGGTTGTCCATTGCTACATGCAGCAGGTGCGCCTGTGCCTCCTTTGCCGACAATTATTTTGGTTGAACCGGCAGTAAGAAAGTATGATGGCTCATATAACACACCGCCGCCGCCACCGCCGCCGCCCATGTCCATACCACCGCCGCCGCCGCCGGCAACTACCAGTACTTTTGCTTGTACTGTATCGGGTATAATGAGATTTCCATCAGATAAAAAGGTATGTGTTGTATATCCATCAATATCATTTACCAAACTACTTCCGAAAATTGCTGTACAACCATCATTGTTAGTAACCTGTACAGTATAATCTCCTGTAGAATCGGCTGTGTAAACTGAATCTGTTGCTAAAGGAATATCTATTCCGTTTAGTTTCCATTGATAAGTATAGTCAGGTTCAGTAGTAGAAGCTAAAACCACATTGCTACCAATACAAAAAGTGGTTGCTCCACTTGCTGTTATACTACCCGAAAGTCCTATTTTAAGTATTGCAGATGCAACAGAAGTACATCCATGTTCGTCTGTACCTTCCACTGTATAGGTTCCTGCATTTACATTGCTGACAGAAGTAAGTGAAGGGTTCTGATTTAGAGAAGTAAAACCGTAAGGACCAGACCAGGAATAGGATATGGCTCCTGATGAATTTAATTGTAGCGTATTTCCATTGCATAACGGACTGTTGCTTCCGGCAGTTACAACTGGAATACTTACTATAAGTGTTTTGGATGATGAGGCGCCATAACCCCAATAATTTTGACCCTTGACAGAAATATTAGCTGTAACTGCTATAGAATCAAAATTAACCATAATTGAATTATTAGCAGTGGTTATCGAATTTCCATCCGGTAAAGTCCATTTATATGCTGTTGCATCTGGTATTGGGGATACAGTATAAACAACATTCTGCTGCTTTCTGCATACGGTATCATTTCCTGCTATCAGTCCGGCTGCTCCGGGTAAAATACCAACTTTAACAATGATACTGTTACTGGTATCTGTATTGCAATAATCATTGGGTACAATAGTTGTAAGTAAACATTTAACAATGTCATTATTCCTTGGTGTATAAGTGAATACAGATGCAGCAGTCATATTGTACTGACTCATGATCTCTGTATCGGGCAGAGCACGGTTGTAAATTCTGACTTCATCGATAATCCCTGGAAAATTATTACCGCTGCAACAACTTTCACCACCTATCCATGTACCACCTGCATATCCCGAATAATTAGTTTCTACTGTTGCTGAGTTTTTTAATATTCCATTTACATAAATTTTGGCTATTAGTCCATCACAGCTTCCTGTAATATGATACCAACTTCCTGCAGTAGCGTAAATGCCGGAATTAACAGTTTGGGAACATCCTCCGGGTTGTCTGATTTCCATGCATAAATATCCGCCATTCATCGAAATACTCCAATCCTGACAGCTAGCCATACCTCCGGCAATTGTTCTTCTTCCTCCCAATATTGAAGATGGATTTACCCATGCTTCTATAGTCCATTTGTTTCCTGTTGACCAATTCCCTGTATTAATGTAATTTCCAATGCCATTGAAACTATAAGCACTGTTTAAATTTCCAAACCTATCATTAGCAAGAATAGCACCATTATTACTTCCATGGTAATTATGTCCGCTAACATCATTTGCATTTCCATTCATAGGATAATAGGTAACCAAGCCATTATTGTTTTCAATACCGCTAGCTCTCAATGTATCATTTACATACCATTTGAATTTATAACCATCAGAAGAATTAGTGGTAGTTGCAGTAAAAATTATCGCATTTCCCTGTAATACACTATCGGCATTTGCTGTAATATTTACTGATTGATTTGTGTGTATCTGCGGACTGGCTGTACCATAAATGGGTAATCCGGTAATGCCGTTTTCTGTTGCTACAACAGAATAAATTCCTGGATTTGTTACTGTTATAATAGAAGTAGTATCCCCTGTACTCCATAAAAGTGAATCTGAAGCATTGGTAGATAGAATTGAATATCCACAGTAATTCTGAACAAAAACAGAATTAGAATTTGTATTTAAATTGATTCCTGAAAATAAAGAGTCAATTTCCTGCTGGTTAAGCTCTCTATTATATATTCTGACATCGTCCAAAACACCTTGGAATGGCATACTGCTTTGACGAGAACCAATGGTAAGAGCAGGAGTAGTACCATAGCCGGGATCAGATCCATTGGTATTGATTGATGTTACCAAAATACTGTTATAATAAAACTTTATCTGAGTAGTATTTCTAACCATTACAAGGTGATACCAATTGCCGGTAACAGGGGTCGTTGTATAAATATCCGAAATTACCCCTGTTGTATTGTAATAACTTATTGCATTATAAGATAAAACAGATGAGTAATTCATATATTGTATTGCCTGATCGACAGTATTATCACCTATAGAAATAATACCATAATTATTCAGATATGAACTACCGCTGGGCAATGAATTAAAATTTACCCAGATACTGAAAGTATAGGTATTATTCTGAAGATTATTTACGGGACAGACAATATTTGAATTTCCAATGAAATTATATGCACTGTTAAGGTTACCATAACGATCTGTAGTCAGAATAGCAGCATTTACAGTACCGTTATTTCCATTGTAGCTGGCGTCGTTGGCATTTCCGTTAAACGGAAAATGAGCAACGAGTCCGTTTTGTAAATTAAACTGAGCATTCGATTTTAATGCAATAGTCAATAATATAATAATAAATAAAGTAAATTTTTTCATAATATTAAATTAAATAATTAATAAACAGTGAACAGTATAATAATAAATTGTTTTATTGAATATATGATTATTGTTAATATATTTACAAAATTAATAAATATAAAAAGTTAAAACTGATTTTTTTTGGAAATGTTTATTAAATTACTGAAATTTCTAATTAGCTAATTGGTTTATTCTTATATTCAAGTAATTAATACTACTATTTTAACATAGGAAATGTAAAAATATTTTTAAAGCCAAAGGATAATGTAAAATATTTTATTAAAAGCCTGAAAATATCAAGACTTGATTTTAACTTTCTGTATAGGTATTCTGGCAAACATTAAATAGAAAATTGACCGTTCCAACAATATATACATATTGTTAAAACGGTCAATTCTAAAATTGTATTGCATTTTAATTACGGCGTAATCACCACTGCTCCATTGGTAAGATTTTCATCTAAAGCCACCAGGTCCGAAATATCCACTACGCCTTCGCCTTCGTTCAA
>CAZYEM010000065.1:0-16589 GCA_964646395.1 uncultured Bacteroides sp. | reverse complement strand
ACCTTTAGTTAAATCTTTTATCGGTAATAATTCCAATTGTTCCAAAGCTTTAATAACAGCAATATGAACCTCATTTTCTGAATATTTACTAAAACATAATTTGGTATTATAATATAAATTCTGATAAACAGTAAGTTCCTCAATTAATAAATCATCTTGTGGTACAAATCCTATTACACCTTCAATTTTATCTTTTTCCTTATAAATATCATAACCATTTATAAAAATTTGTCCTTTCTGAGGTTTCAAATTTCCATTTAGAATATTTAATAATGTAGATTTACCAACACCGCTACCACCCATTACTCCAATTAATTTGCAGGCATCTTCTGAAAAGTTAAAGTTATGAATTCCATTTTTTTTTTTTTTTTATGTAAACTCTACATTTTCAGCTATAAAACTTAATTTAGCAGTGTCTGTTGATTGTAGAAAATAACTTACAATATCTGTATAATAAATCGTTGAAATCTTAGTGCTTTTAATCGAAGAACCATGTCCCAATAAATATGATTTATTGGGACTTACAACTTGGTTATTTAGATAAAATACGTCATTTCCAATATATTTAAAAAAGTATGAATTTATACTTGAAATTCTAATAACAACAATCTGACCATCAATATCCTGATTTACTACACTTTTAGAAATTTGATTATTCTGAAAATTTGATTTACTGATAATAAGGCAATTTTCATTATCAAGCAGCTCATGTTCAGAACTAATAATGAATGATTTACAAATTAAATATTCTTTTTCATCAATATTAAATGAATCTGAAACCATTTGAAGAAATTCAAGTTCAATGTCTTCAATTTCTTTACTCATGAATATAAATTCAAGTAATTGAATTAATACAATAAACTTTTGTTCTTGTGTTAGTTCTAAATTAATTTGTTCACAGATTTTTAATACTTTTACAGCTTTAAGTGATGCTTTCTTTCTGATTTTTTTTGTATCTACAGTCTCAGTATTTCCATATAATTCTATTACATATTCATCGAAATACTCAAGATACTGATCTGCTAAGTATTTATTTAAAAGACTTTTAAGATAATTAGCTACAATGTCTCTACTTTCTTTTGTAATACTTTCATTACCTTGAATGTCAACTACCAAGGCAAATAATTGCATCAAAGCTTTTAATATGGATTCATTCATTTAAAAACAGGAAAAACTCCGAATAATTAAAAACGGAAAAATTACATTAGTACTAATCTTTTATATTTTTCAACTTGCCCATGTATGATTTCGTTGGTCTTTTTGTTCCGACCAATAAATTTACACAACCATTAGTAGATTGTTCTTTTTTCGGTATATATAATTCTAATACCAAATTTTTAGTTTTATCTACTTTATTGGTTTGCCATACATTACTCCCATTTGAACTGTCAAAAATCTCAACTTCCTTTAATGTAATTTGAACATCATAAATTGTGTCAATAATTGGAGCTTCTGCTGATGTCTGATTTCCATTTTCATCTGTAATTATCTGAGCTTCACCTCTAACAAAGTCTCTAATCACTTTCTTCTTTTCTCTTACTTTTTCAAATAATTTGTAATGTAACTGTCCCAATGATTCTTCGGAACAAACACTTATTTTATATGCACAATTAACATAAGTGGTAATGTATAGTCTTGATTTATCACCTGTTGATAAAGATGCATAACGCGATTGTGAGCTATAATCAAATCCATCGCTTTTATCAGGCTTACATAATGATTGTTTACTGCAATTTTGCGATACTGAAACTATATTAACTATTGCAATTGAAGCAATAAATAATAAACTCTTAGTAAAAATATTTGTTTTCATAAATATAAAAGTTTGATAATTTAAAATTTATTTAATAAAATCATTACGTATTTCTTTAATTTTTGATACAATATCATCATATTGCTTTTTTGTTACAATATCGTCTGCATTATAATACAATTGCTGTAATTCTTTTAATTTGTCATTATAAGCAACAACTTCTGAATCTTGTTCAACAGAACCAAATAAACCTATAATATTTTCCAATAAGTAACTCTGATCAATAACAATTGATACAATTGGATCCTTTGAACTAAATTTACGAATCTGGTTTGATGCAATGTAAACACTTTCAATCCATCCACCCAAAGTTATATACGGTAAAATATTGCTCTTACCCAAACCTTCCAGATATGCAATAGCATTTGAATTAGCTTCTGATGTAATTATAAATAGCGAATCACTGTTATTTAGATTATTATCAATCCTTTTTGCAATATTTTCATCAAAACCTTCAACAATATTAAGTTCATTACCAAGTTTTTTAACCTGCTTATAATATTTCATAGTTTCTTGATTTTGCTTAAATACAGAAGAATAGAATAAATCAGATCCATAGATTCCAAAATTTATTGCCTTTTTAATATTTGTATTGTACTTCGACTCGTTTTCTATTGGATTTAATATCTTTTTTGAATAATTAGCACCAAAATCTTTTATAAACCAAAATAACTCGGAAGGACAAGGTATTTTGTAATAATTAACTTTAATCTGATCTGTTGCACTTACAGATGTTGAATCAATATTTTCATCTTCTGCTTCTTGTTGATTATTAGCATTTTTACATGAAATTACTGATACTAAAAACAGCAAAAATAATATTTTGCTAATGGAAAGTAATTTTTTCTTCATAATTTGATTAATTGATTGATTATTAATATTTTTTTTAATAAATAGATTAATGATTTAGTAATTATCTAAGATTTTATTATCAAAAATCTTATACAAATATAGTATATTTGTTAATCAAACGATAAAAAAAATAAAAAAAGCTTTCAAAATTTTTTATTTGAAAGCTTTAGAAAAGAATAAAAACTTAAATATTAATTATTTATAAAAATTTTCTTAGTTATAATTCTTTTATTTTTTTGTTTAATGTCAATATAATAAATTCCTTTTTGTAAATTTTCTACATTTATTTTTAAAGGACTAATTATGTTTTCAAAATGATTATAAACAATTCTGCCTAAAATATCATAAATCTGAATATTAATTTCTGTATTTAAAGAATTTTTTATGTCTAAATAAAAATAATTATTTGCCGGATTTGGATAAATTTCTATTTCATTTTGATTTAATATTTCAGGGATAGAAATTATTAAATTAAAATTTGCAACTAAAGTTCTGTTTGTTGTTACATTAAAAGAATAATTTGAATCAAGTGATACAATATTTCCGTTTTCTGTCCAATTTACAAAATACCATCCATTATTTGGAATAGCCTGAACAGCTACTAATTGATTTAAATTATATGCTCCACTTCCGATTGTAATTCCAGAAAAATCAGGCATAACCATTGTTGTAATATAGAATTGATTTATTGGGCTAAAATTTGCAACTAAATTTCTATTTGAATTAACTGTAAAACTATATTGTATATTACTACTTACAATATTTCCATTTTCTGTCCAATTTACAAAGTAATAACCTGAATAACTGTTTGCAATAAGTGTACAGTTCTGATTATTGTTAAAATAACCAGTTCCTGTAATATTTCCTCCTGAAAGTGGATTTGCATTTGCTTGAATATAATAGGTTACGATGGGATTTATGTAAAAACTTGAATTTAAAACAAGAGAACCGTCTGTATTATTTAAAGTATATGTATTATAGAATCCAGTAATTGCGTTATTTGGAATCGAATAATTTGCAACCATTGAAGTAGGTGATGTAGAATTTTGAGAAACAGGATATATTATTGTTGAGCTACCTTGCTGAAACCAGGTTATAGTAGCTGTACCTTGATCAAAATGAGTATTTTGTCCACTAATGGTAACGCTTAACACATCACCTTGATTTGCAACATTAGGATTAACACTAACCAAATGAGGTTGATTTGGATTTGAAATAACAGTAAAACAATTTTGAAGAGTTAAGTAATTATTTATTTCATTGTAAACATGCAAATTATATAAACCTGTTTGCTGTTGAGAATTGATTTGTAAAGATGCAACTAAAGTAGAGCTAGTTACAGCCTGAAAACTTGCTGGATATATTGTTGTAGAAGAACCTTGTTCAAACCAGATAGCTGTATTTGTAGCTTGATTGAAGTTTGTATTTGAACCAGAAATAGTTACATTGAGCATTTGCCCTTGTATTGCTGAAGAAGGAGAAACCGATGTTAAAATCTGAGAGAATCCTATCTGTGTAATACTTAACATTAAAATAAAAAATATAAATCTTTTCATATCATTAATTATTGATTTTCAACATATTTACGTTTTAAAATAAGATATTCCTTATCATCAATTGTTTTGTCAATGTCTCGCAAAACATAAAGACAATCCATTAATAATTGGTTTTCAAAATTAATACATTTTAAACGTGATTTAAAAAAAATATTTAATTTCCATACATTATCAACTTTAATTTTAGTAAGAATATCAATAAAAAGCTTATTATCAATTGTTTCAATTATTAAATCAATTTTTTTATTAACAATTGCTTCAATGAAAGGTAAATATTTTTCATTTTTCGAAGTGGTATCAACTCTTACAATTGCATTAAAAGCACTATCAATGTAACCTAAATTATAATAAACCGCAGTAAGATTTAATAAAGCATCATCAAATGCAGGAGAAATATGAATTGCCTTTTTATAATTTTCAATTGCCTTAAAATGATTTCCTTTCATCTCATAACAAGTTGCCAGATTATTTAAGACATGAATATGATAAGGATTTATTTCGCTACTTATTTTATAATCTTTAAATGCACTTTCAATGTTACCGGTTTTAAAATAAGCTTCACCACTATACCACTTTAAAGGTGTAGAAAATGGATCTATCTTATAAAAAGCAGATTCAGATTTATTAATCTCTTTAATAACTGAATTCCAATTTTCAATTTGCCTCGCTCCAAATGCTTTTTTTAAATGAAATTCTGAATTAAATAGGGAAAATGCTATAGAAATATGAAATAACAAAATAAAAATCAAAAAAGTAAAAATAATTTTCAAATACTTTGTATTCAAATATTTATTGCTTTTCTTTTCATTTAATAATTGATATCTAGCAATAATAAAACCAAATATAATTCCTAAAAATAAATTATGCTCAATTCTCTCTTTAGGAAAACTAAAAAATGAAAAAATGAGATAACCTATTAATAAATAAAATAATAAATAATAGAAAATGGTTTCATTAATTGATTTGGATTTTCTTATTATTTGAATTAAGTAATAAAAAATAATTATAAAAAGTGAAATAAATAAAACTAAACCTATAATTCCTTGTTCTGATAAAACCCATAAAAAATCATTGTGAGGTCGTTGATAAAAAGTGATATTATCTATTGACTGTAAATTTCTATTTCCAAATTTCAAAACCTCTATACGCCATGTTCCCAAACCATTACCAAATATTGGTTTTTCTTTTGCTAAATCTATACTTCTTTTCCATAATTCAATCCTATGTTGAGAAGAATCATAGGTATTAAATATTTTTATAGTTTCAAAACTATCCATTCTGGAATAAATAAATAAGGATGATGCAATTATGATAACAAATGAAATAATAAAATAATAAGTTTTCTTATTTTTTAGTACTAAAAATAATTTCTCTTTTCCTGAAATTAAAATAAAAAACAGTAAAGTTATCAAAAAGCCCAACATTACAGCTAGCCATACCGCTCTAGTTAGCAATACTATAAGAAGAAACAGTATTCCAATACTATTAAATATTCCTAAAATTTTAAACCATTTGTTTGAATTAAATAAAACAGAAAGCGAAAAAGGTAATAAAACAAATAAAATTTCTGATAAAATATTTTTATGTGAAAAGGTAGCTTTAATATTATAAATGCTTTGATGCGTAATTCCATTGGAAATTAATATATTATAATAGTCGTAAAATGCTAGAAAAAGCACCACTAAACCTAATAAGCTGAATACTTGTGACAATAACTGATAATTAGTACTGTAGTTGTAAAACAATAAAAAATAAAAGAATGCCAGCATTCCTAAATTAAATATCATTATAAAATAATAAGCAGTATCACCATATTTATTTGATAATATTATACTTATAGCAGAATATATGATATAAACAAGATAAAGAATAAAAAAAGCATTTGAATTAAGTTTAAAGGAAATTTTCGAGAAAATAAAAAAGAAGCAAAAGAATACCAATAAAATATTTATTGATAAAAATCGGATATACAGACTTATGTCTAATAATAAATTTGTTTGCAAAAACGGAATAACAAACAAAGGAAAAATTAAGAAAAAAAATAAATATTTATTATAAAAATTTGATTTATTGAACTTTACAAATATATTTCTCATATTAAACTCATTCAAAAAAACTACTTAATGGATTTACAAATTCAGTGGAATCAAAAAAGATAACTCTTCTTATTATTGGAATCATATTAATTTCCGATGAATCTTTAGTTTGAAAAGTATAAACAATCTTATCATTAAATTTTGAATAAATTGTATTTCCGCTCAAAATAGTATCATTAAATATTAAATCCATCTGCCCCAACTTTTTACTCATTTTATCTTCAAACTTGAGTAAAGCTCTAAAATATTTAATATTTTTAATGGACAAATTCGTAATATTCAAATTTAATTCGCCATTATCTATTGAAAATGAAGATAAAACAATATTAATCGTATTGTTGGTCTTCCACGACATGTCCATTACTGAATTTGAATTTCCGTTTTTAGCATTTTCAACTGCTAAATAGAATAATTCCTTATATGTTTGAGTTTTTAGCCATGAAATACTGTCTTTTAGTATTTTATGATCGATAAATAGCTTTAGTAAATCAGTATCCTGCGTTCTCAACTGTCGGGAATTTTCTATTATAGTTAAATCTTCATAAAAAGAATAAAAATTAAATTTCTTATTATAAACATCATCAATATTTGTACATGAAATTAACATACAAACAATTATACAATTATAAAAAGAAATTTTAAATAATTTTGAAATCATTTATCGATGTTTTTGATTTTTTTTGTAAAATTATACTTTTTATTTCAAATGATTTTAATAATTTTGTTTCGACAAATAAAACTTAAAAAAACATGAAGAAAGTATTTACACCAAGATTAATTTTTGTTGTTTCTGTAGTATTTGCAGCAGCCTTATCTCGTTTGTTGCCACATTTACCAAATGTAACCCCAATAGCTGCAATTGCACTTTTCGGTGGTACTTATATCAATCGCAAATCTTTTGCTTTTATAATTCCATTAGTTGCTTTATTTTTAAGTGATTTATTTATTGGATTTTACACCGAAATGTATGCTATTTATTTAAGTTTTGCAATAACAGTTGGAATCGGATTACTATTAAGTAAAAGAACAAATTTAACAACAACAATTTCTGCTTCAGTTGCGTCATCTTTAATTTTCTTTATAATCACAAATTTTGCAGTTTGGATGAGTGCAACTTATTCTTATCCAATGAATATAACTGGTTTAATTTTATGTTATGAAGCTGCTTTACCATTTTTTAGAAATGAATTATTTGGCACTTTAGCATATAATACATTGTTTTTCGGTTCATTATATTTCGCAAAACAACGTTTTTCAATTTTAGCAAAAGCATAAGCAATACAATAACAATATTTTAAGGCTGACAAAAGTCAGCCTTTTTTTATTTATTTAGTAATAACAATATCAATCTTTTGATACGATATTATTTGGAAATTTTACTAAAATTTGATACTTTTGTAAAAAATTTATTACTATGAGATTATCTTTTTTTAAAACACTAAAAGCAAAGCCATTCGAATATAAACCACTTTATTATGATCCCAAAAAAGAGAAAGAAAAAGATTTAAATCAATCAACAGATTTAAATGATATGAAAACCAGACTAAGAGCTGAAATGAGTGAAAAATGGGCGATTGGTCGTAATAAAGCAAAACAACCACGAGGTGCTATAAGTAAACGTAGTTTGTTGATATACTTAGTGATAGCTTTAATGTTACTATATTTTATCTTTAGATAACCAAAAAATGCCCGATATAATTCACCTTTTACCTGATTCTGTTGCAAACCAAATTGCTGCCGGAGAAGTTGTACAACGTCCATCGTCCGTTGTTAAAGAACTTTTAGAAAATGCACTTGATGCAAAAGCATCACATATTCAGTTAATTGTAAAAGATGCAGGAAAAACTTTAATTCAAGTGATTGATAATGGAAGTGGTATGTCTGAAACAGATGCAAGATTAAGCTTTGAAAGACATGCAACTTCAAAAATAAAGGATGCGAATGATTTATTTACTATTAAAACAATGGGATTCAGAGGAGAAGCACTTGCTTCTATTGCTGCTATTGCTCATGTAGAATTAAAAACAAAATTACATGATCAATCTTTAGGTTCTCATATAATCATAGAAGGTAGCGAAATAAAAAGTCAGGAAGTCTGTCAGTTTTCTGAAGGTACTTCTATAGCTGTAAAAAATCTTTTTTACAATGTTCCGGCCAGAAGAAATTTCTTAAAATCGGACATCTTAGAAGCTAACCATATTACCGAAGAATTTATAAGAGTTGCCATAATAAATCCTCATATTACCTTTACTTATCATCACAATGGTAAATTAATTTATCATTTAGAAAAATCAAATCATAAACAACGGATTGTTAATATTTTAGGAAAAGGCTATAATGAAAAACTAATACCTGTTGAACAAGAAACAAATATTGTAAGATTCCATGGCTTTATAGGTAAACCTGAATTTGCAAAAAAAACAAGAGGTGAACAGTACTTTTTCGTTAATAATCGCTACTTTAAACATTCCTATTTTTTTCATGCCATTGATAATGCTTTTAAAGAATTATTGCCCGATAAATCATTTCCTGCATACTTTATTAATTTTGAAATTGATCCAAAAGAAATTGATATTAATATACATCCAACAAAAACTGAAATTAAATTTCAGGACGAAAAAACAATATATGCCTTGTTAAGGTCTGTTGTTAAGCAAAGTATAGGGAAATTTAATATTTCACCGACCTTGGATTTTGAAATTGAACAAAGTCTTACCTTAAATCCACCTCCAAAAGATTACAATTTTAAACCACCTACTATTAGAATAAATCCTGAATTTAATCCATTTGATAAAAAAAACACAAGAAGTTATCAAGCTGAAAATCAAAATCAAAGAGAAATTAACAATAAAAATAATTGGGAAAATTTATATAAAGAATCAAATTCCAGTTTCGATTTACCAAAAGAGAATATTGAAATCCAGCAAAAAATAGAGACCAAAGAACATGATGAAAAAACAACTTCTTCAATCTCATTTTTCCAACTACAGAATAGTTATATTGCAGCTACAATTAAATCTGGTTTATTAGTAATTGATCAACAAAGAGCTCATGAAAGAATACTTTTCGATCAATTTATGAATTCTATTGAAAACCAACATAGTACTTCACAACAACAACTTTTCCCTCAAACTATTGTTTTTAGTCCAGCTGATGCAGCATTAATAAAAGAATTAAAAAAGGATTTATACTATCTAGGTTTTGATATTGAAGATTTTGGAATAAATACATTTGTTGTAAATGGAAGTCCATCCGAATGGGTTGATGAAAATCCTCAAAATATGATTGAAAGAATGCTTGAGAATTATAAAAAAAACCTGATAGATTTAAAAATAGATAAAAAGATGAATTTGTCACTGGCAATGGCAAGAAATATGGCAATAAAACATGGCAAAAAACTTGAGAAAGAAGAGATTCAAAATTTAATTGACAGACTTTTTGCTTGTAAAATTCCATATCAATCTCCTTCGGGAAAAAAAGTACTTTTTACATTAACGTTGGATGAGTTATCAGAAAAATTAAAATAATAATCACAAAATGAGTATAGAACAATTTAAACCAAGAGGATTCAATTATTTACCTCCAGTAGTTAAAAACCTATTAATAATCAATGGATTGTTTTTCTTAGGTAGTTTTACTTTTGGTTCTTTATATAATAAAGATTTAGCTGATTATCTGGGTTTGCATTACTTTGAATCTGATTTATTTAAACCCTGGCAATATTTTACATATATGTTCATGCATTCAACAATAAGTTTTAATCACATCTTATTCAATATGTTTGCACTATGGATGTTTGGATATTCTTTAGAAAACTATTGGGGTGGCAAAAAGTTTTTATTTTACTATTTAGTTACCGGAATTGGAGCTGCAATTATTCAAACCTTTGTAACATGGATAGAAATATCAAGCTTAAAGGATGCTGTTATTACCTATCGAGGAGTTGCTTCACCAGATGAATTTGTAGCATTTATTCAAAATCATTTCAGTGGTAGATTCAATGCAGATGGTGTTCAGAAGTTTGTTTCTGAATGGTCTGCTAATCCTGAAAAATCAATATATATTCAGGAGTCTATAAATATAATTAATAGTTTTATTACAGCAACCATTAATATTCCAACAGTTGGAGCATCCGGTGCTGTTTTTGGCATTTTACTGGCTTTTGGAATGACATTTCCTAATCAGTTAATTTATATTTATTTTTTATTTCCAATAAAAGCAAAATGGTTTGTTATTATATATGGAGCTGCTGAATTAATATTTGGGATTACAAATACACAAAGTAACGTAGCTCATTTTGCTCATCTGGGAGGCATGTTGTTTGGATTCTTCTTAATAAGAATGTGGCGAAAAAATAATATATAACATAATTTATATACGTATGAATAATTCACCTTTAGACCAAGTTAAATATTTCTTTCAACAGAAAAATATTCTGGTCAGATTAATAAAAATCAACATTATTGTTTGGTTACCAATTGCATTAATATCTTTACTATCTTCCTTATATCAGTCAATGTTTGCCGAAAATTTACTAAGTTGGCTTGCAGTTCCTTCCAGCATTGATCGTTTGATTACACGCCCATGGACCTTATTTACTTATAT
The DNA here is from genome assembly GCA_964646395.1 of uncultured Bacteroides sp. Taxonomy (GTDB): domain Bacteria; phylum Bacteroidota; class Bacteroidia; order Bacteroidales; family JACABE01; genus JACABE01. The sequence continues at coordinate 5,667 of CAZYEM010000065.1, read as the reverse complement.
GTTCCTTCACAAAGATTTCTTTCATATTCTTTTCAATATGTTAATGTTGTTTTTTGGAGGTACGCTTTTTATGCAATTTTTAGGAGAGAAAAAGATACTTCAAACCTATATTTTAGGTGGGATATTCGGAGCAATATTTTACATTGCTGCATTTAATATTTTCCCGTTATTTTATCAGGTTGTAAATTACTCTGTTGCATTGGGTGCCTCAGCTTCTGTAATAGCAATATTAATTGCAATTGCAGCTTATGTACCGGAAACAAAAGTTCAACTGATGTTTTTGGGAAATGTAAAACTAAAATACATCGCTATTGCTCTAATTTTGTTTGATTTGCTTAGTATTGAAAAAGGAAATCCCGGTGGACATATTGCACATTTAGGAGGTGCTTTTTATGGTTTTTTATTTGCATTAAACCTAAAATATAAGTTTTTGAAAATTCCTGATTTTAATTTTAAAGATCTTTTTATAAGAAAACCAAAATTAAAATATACTAAGAATCCATCGCGTCCCGTTTCTGATGAAATGTATAATGAAATGAAAATTGAAAAACAAAAACGTATTGATGAAATTCTTGATAAAATTTCAAAATCAGGTTATGAAAAATTAAGTAAAGAAGAAAAAGAGTTTTTATTTAAATCTTCAAATAATAATTAAAAATGGGTGAAAAAAAGCATAATTCACTGTTTTCAAGAATAGCTTTTTTTGCAAATAATATTGCAGCAATACTATTGCTATTATCCTATTTTTCAATATATATTAGCCCAGATCAATTATGGATTTTTGCTTTTTTAGGTATAAGCTATCCTTTCCTTTTGCTTATAAATATCTTTTTTATATTCTTTTGGCTTTTTCAATTAAAAAAACAAATATTACTCTCATTAATTGTAATTTTAATTGGATTTTCAGCATTTCAAAAAACAATTAAATTTTCTGGTAGAAAGTCAACTAATATTGAAAATGAAATAAAAGTACTGAGTTATAATGTAAGGCTTTTTAATGTTTATAAATATCAAAGAAAAGATCCGAAAAGATTTGATGACAGAAATAAAATATTTGACTTTTTAAAGGCTGAAAATGCTGATATTATGTGCTTTCAGGAATTTTATTATGATAAATCAGGTTATTTTAAAACGGTAGATACAATAATTGATTTTGTTGATGCAAAACACTATCATACAGCATATACTTCGGAGAATAAAGCACATTATTATTTTTCAGGTGCTGCAACTTTTTCAAAATATCCAATTATAGAAAGAGGAAAAGTGAAGTTTGAAAAAGAATCAAACAACATCTGCATTTTCACCGATATTGTTAAGGGAAATGATACAATCAGAATATACAATGTTCACCTTGAATCTATTAGATTTAGTAAAGAAGATGAAATGTTTTATGAAGAAATCAGTAATCAGGATGAACAGGATAAATTGAAAAACGGTACACGAAAGATTTTATCAAAATTAAAACAGGCTTTTATAAAAAGAGCTTCACAATCCCGTGATTTAGCAAAACATATTAGAAATTCTCCATATCCTGTTGTTGTTTGTGGCGATTTTAATGATACACCTATTTCTTATGCTTACCATAATGTTTCAAAAAATCTTAAAGATGCTTTTGTTGAATGTGGCAAAGGAATTGGAAATACATATAATGGGAAATTTCCTTCATTCAGAATTGATTATATTCTGTTTACAGATGATTTTTCAGCACAGCAATTTGAAGTACAAAAAATAGATTATTCTGATCATTTCCCAATAATTTCACATCTTCAACTTACTGAGGAAAAATAATTTTAGGAAAAAGCAAGAAATAATTTATCTTACTTTCATAAAATACTCAAATTTACTACTTTTGCACAAAGATTTATCCAATGAAATTAAATAACTATTTAATAATTATTTGTTTTGTATTTGTAAATACTTTTTGTTTTGCTGAAAACGATAAGGATACCATTGCTAAAACGGATTCTATAAAAGCTTGGAAAATAAAAAGTATAACAACACTTTCGTTCGGACAAACTTCCTATAAATATTGGTCACAGGGAGGTGAAAATTCATTATCTTCAATCGCAAATCAAAAAATTAATATCAAACATCGTACTAAAAAATCGGCTTGGGATAATAATTTTGAAGCTGTATATGGAATTATGAAACAAGGTGAAAGAAAACTTATTAAAACGGATGATAAATTTGAATTTACTTCAAACTATTCATATAAAGCCTCAGATAAATGGTTTTATAATGCGATGATAAATTTGAAAAGTCAATTTACCGAAGGATTTAAATATCCGAATGATTCAACTGTGGTTTCTGATTTTTTTTCGCCGGCACAGCTAATTACTTCTTTTGGTTTTGAGCACAAACAAAGACATTACAATTTTATTTTCTCAGTTTTAACAGGTAAAACAACTTTTGTTACAAATACTCTTCTTTCGGATGCAGGTGCTTATGGAGTTGAAAAAGGTAAAAAAGTAAAAGCCGGTGTAGGTTCTTTTTTAAAATTCGTCTTTAAAAAAGAAGTTGTTCAAAATGTTGAGTTAAATAGCCGTTTAGAATTATTTTCAGATTATTTTAATAAACCCGAATATGTTGATGTTTATTGGGAACTTATGATAAAAATGAAGATTAACAAATTTATGTATGCTGCTATAAACACTAACCTTATCTATGATTACGACACCAAATATACAGTTAAAGATAGTTCAGGAAAAATAATATCAAGCGATGCTAAAGTTCAGTTTAAGGAAGCTTTTGCTTTGGCATTTACTATTGACATTTAATTTATTAGTAGATTTATATTCATTTTCAGCTGAACAAAAGATTATCTATAAATGTTTTAAATTTAATAATCAATACATAAGCAATATGAAAAAAATTCCTTTAAAATCATCATTCTGACATCTTTATTATTGCTATTTTGTAATCAGTTAAAAGCTAAAGAAAATAGTGTTTCAATTGATTCTACTAAAAACTGGAAAATTACAAACAGTTTATCATTAACTTTTGGGCAATCTGCCTATAAATATTGGGCTAAAGGTGGCGAAAACTCATTATCTGGTTTGGCAAATTATAAATTATCAGCATATTACAAAAAGGATAAAGCCAGCTGGGAAAATACATTAGAAACTTCTTACGGAATCATTCAGCAAGGTGACAGAAAGGTTTTTAAAACGGATGACAAAATTGAATTGACATCTATATATGGTTATAAGGCTTCTGATTATTGGTATTATAGCGGACTAATGAATTTTAAAACACAATACGCTGAAGGTTTTAAAACTATGGACGATACGTTATCTACTTCTAATTTTATGTCGCCGGGTTATTTGATTACTTCGATTGGGATGGAATATAAAAGAACCGATTTTAATCTGATGCTTTCTGCTATGACTGGCAAAACTACTTTTGTACTGAACAACAGGCTTTCCGAAGAAGGTGCTTTTGGTGTAGATAAAGGCAAAAAAATAAAAGCTGGTTTTGGAACGTATGTTCGATTTACTTATAAAAAGCAATTAATGACTAATATTGAGCTTAATAACAAGTTGGAATTGTTTTCGGATTATTTTAACAATCCTGAAAAAGTAGATGTAAACTGGGAAATCCTTCTAAAAATGAAAATCAATAAGTATTTTTCAACTATTTTTAACTTTAACCTGATATACGACTATGATACTAAATATATAGTAAAAGATAATCAGGGTATTATCTTATCAGATGAAGCAAAAGTACAATACAAAGAAGTATTTGGACTTGCAATAAACTTCAGTTTTTAATTTACTATAAATCTGGAGTTACACCGATAATATCAAATATATTCATTTGGTTTTTACCTACAGGTTCGGGGATTTTGAAATCGCCAAATCTTTTCATGTAATCTCGCAGTGCGTTTTTTATCAATTTATTAGGCGTTGTTTTTTTAACCTTGCAATACAATTCTATCTTTTCTTTTTCAGGTTTTGAAAGTCTTAATTCAAACTTAAAATATTTTATTTTCTTACGTTTTGATTTCTTTTTTTTTGCTTCAGCCATACTAACAAATTGTTTGTGATTAAAATAAAAGCATTCATTTTGAATTTCAATCAAAATTAAGGTTAATTTAAAAAGTAATTGTAATTTTACACAAAAATAATTCACAATTAGTATGTTAATAAGTTTTGATCATATTCCGAAGATAAAGCATTGTAAATCTGATAATTTCTTACTTATGGCTGGTCCTTGCGTTATAGAAAACGAAAGTATGCCGTTTGAAATTGCTGAGAAAATTATTGAGATTACCAATAAGTTAGAAATTCCTTTTATTTTTAAAGCATCCTATAAAAAAGCTAATCGCTCAAAAATAGATTCGTTTACTGGAATTGGTGATGAAAAAGGATTACAGATTTTAAAAGCAATCGGCGAAAAATATAATATTCCGGTAGTTACAGATATTCATACAGCTGAAGAAGCCGCTCTTGCAGCCAACTATGTGGATGTACTGCAAATTCCTGCTTTTTTGTGCCGTCAGACTGATTTGCTGATTGCTGCAGCAAAAACCGGTAAAATTGTAAACATAAAAAAAGGTCAGTTTTTATCTGCCGAATCCATGAAATTTGCTGTTGAAAAAGTTAGGGAATCCGGGAATATGAACATTATGCTTACCGAACGCGGAAGTATGTTTGGTTATCAGGATTTAATTGTTGATTTCAGGGGTATTATAGAAATGCAGAAAAATGAAGTTCCGGTAATTGTTGATGTTACCCATTCGTTGCAACAACCCAATCAGGCGGCAGGTGTAACGGGCGGACAACCGGCAATGATTGCAACTATTGCCAGAGCTGCCATTGCTGTGGGTGCTGACGGTCTGTTTATAGAAACCCATCCAAATCCTGCTGTAGCCAAATCGGATGGTGCCAATATGCTGAAATTAGATAAATTGGAAGAACTACTTACAACTTTGGTTAAAATCAGAAAAGCTATCATAAACTAAGCTGATCGTTAAGATTATTGGCATTAGTAATTTTTAAAATAGGCTTTTTGGCTATACGACTGAATGTTACAGACTGCAATTTATCTTTTATAAATCAAATTCATTTCAGATAATTCTTGTCCGATTTGATGAATTCCAGTAAGGATTTTTTCTGTCTGGGTTTCTGAAGGTTTTTTGCGTCCTTTCACATATTGAGATAATAATGTTGGGTTCATTCCAATTTTTTCGGCAAGAAATTTTGAATTCAGAACTTTATAGTACTGAAAGAATTGGGCAAAGTCAATTTCAAATTTCAAATTTTCATGTAAAACTTCATATTGAACTTCAAAATAAAGTTGTGTCGCCTCTAAAGCGTTTTTCATCAATTCAGGAACTGTTTTCCCTGTCGTAAAAATAGCATACTCTTCAGAATATGCAGAAAAACCAGTTTCTGTTTTTTCAACGATAATTTTAATATTTTTGTTTAGTGTTTTCATAGAACTAACTTTATTGTGTAATATTTGCATCTTTCAGAATTTTCTTTTCCAGTCCTTTTCCAACTTCTTGACTTCCATGATTTGGAAAAATAATTATTCCACTTTTTGTATCATGATTCAATTTCACATGTGAACCTTTTTGTGAAACCGGATACCAACCATCTTGCTTTAATAGTCGGAACAATTCTGAACATTTCATTTATTAAATTTTTATACAAAAGTAAATAA
>CAZYEM010000064.1:0-16651 GCA_964646395.1 uncultured Bacteroides sp. | reverse complement strand
GCTCCGGTCATTGAAACATTTGTTACTGATGAAGTTAAAACCGTAGGCAAAGTATAGTTAATGCTTAAATCGCTTAAATATCTCGGGTAGATATAATAAGATTGGAAAAAAGGAGAAGAATTATCGCTTTGTGTAGCAATACCAGTAATATTAAAACTTGCTGTTGGTGCAGCTGTACCTTGCAAATTACAACTTGAAAAAATAACTATAGCAACAGAATCAATTCCTTGTAATGCATATACCGTTTTAGTTGTTCCTACAGTTGTAGGCCAGCCACTTAAATAAGTAAGATTATTAATTGTTACCAATCTGGATTCTACTGTATCCGACAGATTATTAACCAAAACAGGATTAACTAAGGTATTTCCTGAAGATATTTTTACAATAGAATCGGGAACAATAGCGGTAAGACCACTATATTGCTGAATTTTTCCAATTACTTTCACTGAATCTCCTTCAGCAACAGTATAACCTAAAGAAGTGGTTTTATATACAAAGATTCCCGAGATACTATTCATTATATAAAAGGAATACCCGGCAGTAACATAATTTAAGCCATGTACAACACCATAGAGTTTACAATTTACATTTAAAGAGTCAGCAACACCTGTAGTTGGATTATTTGTATGAATTTGTTCAATAGTATAAGTAGGTACTAATACTAATGTTTTAAAACTTACATTATTTCCATAACTTGTACCGATGGAATTAGTTGCAAATGTCCTAACGTTATATGTTGTATTCGCAATCAAGTTTGTTAAATTAGAATTGAAAGTGCCGGTAGTACCCGGAATAATGATTACACTATCTGTTAGTGATGGATTTGCAGTTGTACTCCAGCAAAAACCTCTCGAAATGATTGCAGAACCACCATCATTTATTATTTCACCCGAAATAGTTGCAGATAAATGATTTAGATCAGAAACTGCATTAGTGGTAACAATTGGTAAAACGGCAGTACTTGAAGTTGTAAACATTGAATCGGCTCCATAAACAGTTCCTTCACTATTAGTAGCATAAGCTTTGTAATAGTATGTTTTGCCTAATAATAAACCGGAGATATTACTCGAAAAACTTCCTAAATTTCCAGGTTCAATTGTAAACAAATTGGCAAGTGTTGGGTTGGGAATTGTATCATAGCAAATACCTCTTGTGGTTATTAGCCCACCATTTGTAATAAGATTCCCTCCGCAGCTTGCAGATGTTGTGGTTATATTGCTTACAGATGAAGTAGTTACTACAGGTGTTGTATAATATCCAACGACATTGAACCATGTATTTGTAACTCTGATTTCATCAACATTTATATAATTATTATTTCCCGCTGTTCCTTGTCTTAATGCAACGGAATATGCAGAATCAAGATCCGTTGATGCCATATCTGTGGCCTTTATAGTTGGAATTCCCTCATTTCCAAAAACAGGATTTATAAAAAGAGCAACACTGTCATTAGTTGTTCCAGATACAAATTTATATCTTACTACTAATAAATATGTTGAATCAATAGGATAAGTGGCCGAAGTATATACAGTATTTCCTGCTGTATTTCCTTTTAATAATCCAAATGAAATTAATGCAGGATTAGTTGTGCTTTTTTTAACATATACCCTTCCTACAAAGTTAGTTGCATTTCTAAGAAAATGCATAAAATATTCACCGGTTGTAGCAGAAGCAGAATCTACTTTAATCAATGCTGAAAGATAAATTGTTCCGTTGTTCTGACCAGTAAAAGTTCTGTTAATGTCTTGTCCTGTATTTTTTAAAAAAACACTGTTCCCAGTTGAAGCTGGGTATTGATTATAAGATAACGAACCGCTTTTAACCAAAACAGTATTTATTCCTGTTCCACTATGAGCTGCCCAATTGTGGATAGTTAATGAATCTCCCGCAGGATAATCAAATTGTTCGTTTATAAATATTGTCTGAGCTTGAACAGAGAATGTTAAAAAACTCATAACAATAAAGATAAGAATAAAAGTAATTTTTTTCATAAATGAAGAATAAAAAAGATTTAATTAATAATTGGCAAATATCTACATTTAATTTATGTTTTATATAATAAATTGTAGTTTTATTATAATCTTATACAAAAAAAAAAGAATTATATAAAATTAGGAAAGTAATCGATAAAGAATTGATGATTATGAGAATTGTGACTCATTATTACCTATAGTAAATATATTATTTTTTATTTTTTCGGATTGTTGAATAATTCTTTTATATTATCGAAATCCCTGCGATAAAAGAATCCAATACCTTGAGTATATAGCGAATAGGTATTAGTAAAATTATTGGTATTTGATCTGTTAAATGCTTTCAATCTAAACCTACCATCATCAGTAAGCTTAACTTCAACATTTACATCACCGATTATATTGTTATTCAGATTATTTTGAGATGCTTGGGTTTCCGCTCTTAAATTTCCGCCAACACCAAAATTACCATCTAAAGTAACCCTATCATTAAAAAGCTGTGTAGAAAGAGCTACTTGTAATTCCTGTGAACTCAACTGGTCTCCCGGTCGGTAATTAAACCCGATGTCGAAATCTTTACTAATTTGTGATAGCCAGTTACTAACCTGATTAGAAATCATTTCGGAAGAAGAGCTACCTACCCCACTCCCAACCGAAGAGCTGTAAGTATTTCTGTTTTGAGAAATAAAACTATTCAAAACGAGTAATGAAAAGCTTTGCTGAAGCATTTCATTTTTGTCATTTCTATCTACAATACTAAAAAATCTATCTTTGGTATCCTGATCAACATTTGGCAAATTAATATCAAAATCAATGGTAGGATTAGACAGATTCCCCTGTATGCTTATAATATCCTGAATCTGCATCTTTTTTTTGCTAACATTTTCTGCAGTTCCAACTAGTATTGGATATAAAGAAGCTTTTACATTATAAATTGCCTTTAAATCTACAATGGCATTATATGGATCTCCACTCCAAACAATAGTTCCACCATTCTGAATGTTGAATTTTTTGGTAAGTATATTCTGAATGGTAAAGAAATAAAGACCTTCACTGTTTAATGTATATTCGCCATACATTTTAAATTTACCTTCATTGTCAATAATCATCTGAATGTTACCGGTTCCTTTAGCATTAATATCACCAACAGTCTGAGGTGTTTCCAATCGAATACCGATATTGGCATCGGGAGTGGTTTCCAAATCAAATTTCATGGTAATCCCTTTAAAACGATTACTTGAAGTAGAAATTATTTCTTCTTTTTTCTGTTTTTGAATAAATTTTATGAAATTATTTTCATATGTGATAGTCTTGTCAATCAAAGGAACATTAATAAAGGTTTCCTTTTCTGTTTTTGCTCTGATATCCATGTGAATATCATTATCAGGTCCAAAAATCCGGAAAATTCCTGAAGCATAAGCTTTTCCATAAAACAATTCATTATCACTTACTTGAGTATTCAAAACCATTAGGTTTTTATAATTGACCGTTAAATCAATTTTAATATTTGTAAATCCATTATGGGTAATTTTTCCATCCAACACAGCTCTGCCTTTTTCATAGGAAATTCCCAGATTTTTAAATTTAAAATACTTAGTGTTTATTTCAATGGAATCAGTATTGTTTATTGAATAGGAAATACCCAGATAATCAATATAAATTTTAGATCTGAGCAGTAATATTTTTCCATTAACTTCCGGGTTTTTAATTGTTCCCTTAAAAGAAATATTTCCCATTGCCTGTCCATCGAAATTAGAAGTAAAACTCTTAAAATAATGAGTCAGACTTCTTAATTTTAAACGATCTAACCGAATATTGAAATCAAAATTATTCGTTTTATTGTTAGGATAATAAAACCCTTCACCAAACAAAGTTGTATCTTTACTATTATTTCCGGTATATATTAAATTGGTTTTTACAAAAAGGCCATCTTTTTCTTTATCCCAGGTTGAAAATAATTTCAAATCTCCCAGGTTATCTTTATTAAAACAAATCCCATTTATGGTAAGGTCAGAAAAAAAATTAGGTGAATTATATAAATCAACCAGATCAATGTTTCCATTTATAATTCCATCTAAATCAATATTATTATTAACTGTTAAAAAGTCGAACTGAGAAATATTGAAATGATTAAAAGTTAAAATCATTTTGTCTGAAGGATTTTTTGAAATATTTCCATTAATCCGAATAGATTGATTTACATCTCCAAAAGATAAATTACTAATTGTAATATCTGTTTTATTAAAACTAATAAAATTTTGATCCATTAGTCTCCAAACAGAATCATTAATCAGAACTTCTGCTCTGATAATCTGAGTTTTAACTAAAGGAACATCCGTAAAACTTATAATTCCCCTGATATCACCTGAATTTTTAGCTTTTCGCAACGTATCTCTCCAGAAAAATGAGTAGAAAACACTATCTCTTTGCATTAATGAATGAATATTGAAATTGTCAATCCCCAGATTATTAGCAAAGTTTAATCGTTTACAACCAGTTTTTAAATATAAAATCCTGTTATCGGTTTTACCTTCCAAATACCATTTATCAAAATATTGATTGTTGTATGATATAAAATCAGCATCTCCATTAAGATCAAAATACGATTGTTTTGAATCATAACTTCCATAAATCAATGCATTTGGACTAATCTTAAGCTTCGGAATCAGTAAATCGGTTAGTTCATCCGTTTCTTTTAATAGAAAATTAAATGTAAAAGATTGTTCATTTTTAATATATTCAATATTACTTTTAGACTTTATTGCATCAAAAGATGGTAAATAATTATGAATAAACATATTAAAAGTTGTAGGCAAATCTTTAAATTTAAATTTTCCCACCATGAAAGCATTTATGTAATCTGAATAAATTTCAATATTCCGTTGATTTAAAGTATCGTTGTAGGTTAGTAATTTTAATTCGTCAAGTTTATATGTTTTATTTGCTCTCTTATAGCTTGTATTTTCAACTTTTATAACACCAATAATATCATCTGCATTTTTTCCTGTAAAATTAAAGTTAAGTTGTGTAGATAAAATTCCAAGCGAATCCGAATCTAAAAGTTTCAATTTGTAAAGATTAGCATCTTTAATAGTTGCAGTAAAATCAAAAACCGGTGTTTCTTCTGCATAATCTATTTTCCCTAAAAATTTAAAATCAATTTTATCATCTTGTACATTCAAGAATCCATTAAACTGATTGTTAGCTATATCTCCTTTAATAGCAATACTATCATAAACATTTCCTTTAAATTGCAGCTGATTAATATTTCCAGTCATTTTAACCTTTACAGTTTGAGCTGTAATACCAGTTCCAAGGATTTCAGCATCCATATTCAATTTTCCCAACACATTAGGTGTATTTAAGAATAAACCAATATTAAATTGATTTGCAGAAATGTGACCTTTATAATTTAACTGATTATGTTTATCCTTTTTTAAAGTTATATCTGTTTTGAAAGTTCCATTTTGAGTAACAAAATCTGCATAAGCATTGAAATCATTGTAGAAACCTGTAAAATCACCTTTTATAAATACATTGCCAAAAGAGAGCAATTGTTCAGGAACTTTAATCCGGTTATTGTATTTTCCGGGAAGTATAAAATCCTCCAGATCAGCTTTTGTAGTTGTTAGTCTGTTTACTGTCATACGAATAAAAGTCTCTGAAATATTCGGGAGTCCGTTAAGAGAAATAGCTCCTTCAAAACTTGTTGATCTTCCATAATTTAACCTAAAATTTCTCAATTTCAAATTGGATACTTTTCCGAGAATCTGTCCAGAAAAGGTCATCAGATTATCCATACCGTTCAGCTCTTTTATAAAATAGGCTAAATCTTTGGTATTTAACTTAGAAGGTCGAATATCAGTTTTTATTTTAACCTTGTTTATAAAATCTGTAAGGTCTTCTTTCTTATCATAAGTCAAATTGCAATCAAGTGATAAATTAGTAGATGCAGTTTCAATATGAAGATATTTTAAACCGATATTACCTGGAAAAATATTAATCCGTGCAGTAAGGTTGTTCAATGCAAAACCCGATTTATCGGTGAAAGACATATGATTAATATCTAAATTTATCGTATCTCCTTTTATCAATATTGTATCAAATTTGCAATTCAAATTTTTCAGATACAAGTTGTTAAAGTCAATGGATGTTGAAACAAAATTCATATTATCTTGATTTTGAAACTTAAAACTAGTGTTTTTGATTTCAAAAGATTTACCTGTAATTTTCCAATCCGTAGTTTTTTTTGTAGTGGTATCTTTCGATTTAAAATAATTTAATAAAAACTGATAGTTATAAATACTATCATTTTTATATTTAACAATTGCAATCTCATTGTTGTCGAATAATACCTTGCTGAATTCTATTTTCCTTTTTATTAAGGAAAAATGCCTGATTTTACAATCAATTCCATGGGTTCTGAATAATGGACTATGATACTGATCATTAATATAAACATCTTCTAAAATTAAATGAAGATTAAAAGTTAGTTTTACTTTTGAAATTGATATTTCAGTTTTTAATTCTTTCGATAAAATTTGAGCAAATTTTTGAGCAATATAAGTTTGAATTCCACTGTTCGACAAAAGAAACAGGGCAATTATCAGTATCGAAATTAATACCGAGAATGTATAAATCAGTATTTTACGTATCTTTTTCTTAATACTTCTTTAAATTTTATTGATTAACATTTTACTTAACAAAAATAAGTGTTTTTTTAATTAATTAAAAATTAATTCCTTGAATTAATAAAAATAGCTTAAATAGCTAAATAGCTTTACATTGAATATTTGTTTTTTTACACTATAAAATTAAACTAATTTTGCATAAATTTTTTAAGCAACTACAATAAATATGCCATACATTTTAGCCATAGAATCCTCTTGCGACGATACTTCTGCAGCTGTAATACATAATAACAAAATTTTATCCAATGTAATTGCTAATCAATTAATTCACAAAGAATTTGGTGGTGTGGTTCCTGAATTGGCATCAAGGGCTCATCAACAAAATATTATTCCCGTAGTTGATGCTGCAATTAAAAAGGCAGGAATAAGCCTGAATGAGCTAAATGCGATTGCTTTTACCAGAGGGCCCGGCTTATTGGGTTCTTTACTTGTTGGTTGTTCTTTTGCAAAAACAATGGCATTATCATTAAATATCCCACTAATAGAAGTGGATCATTTAGAAGCACATATTTTATCTCATTTTATAAAAGAAACAGATGATCAAGATGTTCCTGAATTTCCATTTCTTTGCCTGCTTGTTTCCGGGGGACATACACAAATTATTAAAATGAATGATTATTTCTCAATGGAAATTATTGGTCAAACTATTGATGATGCTGCTGGTGAAGCCTTTGACAAATCTGCAAAAATCATGAGTTTACCTTATCCGGGTGGACCTTTGATAGATAAGTATGCAAAAGAAGGAAATCCAAAAGCTTTTCATTTTCCTGAACCAAATATTGCTGGATTAAATTTTAGTTTCAGTGGTTTAAAAACATCTTTTTTATATTTTTTAAGAGATAACTTAAAAATAAATTCAGAATTTATCGAACAAAATAAAAATGATTTATGTGCTTCGATACAATCAACAATTGTTTCGATTTTAATAAAAAAGTTAACTAAAGCCTCCAAACAAACCGGTATAAAAAATATTGCAATAGCTGGTGGAGTTTCAGCAAACAGTGGTTTAAGAGAAAGTCTTCAGCAAACAGGACTTAATAATGAATGGAAAATATTTATTCCAAAATTTGAATATAGCACAGATAATGCTGCAATGATCGCCATTGTTGGTTATTACAAATACCTTAAAAATGATTTTTCTAACTTTGAAGCAACTCCTTATGCCAGACATTAAGTAGTTTGTAAGTCAATTTTTTTCATATTTGCCAGTTAATTGGATCTTTACCCAAGGATTTTAATATTTCATTTGTTTTAGAAAAATGCTTGCATCCATAAAAACCCCTGTAAACTGAAAGTGGAGATGGATGGACAGATTTTAAAATATGGTGCTTTGAATTATCAATTATTTTAGCTTTAGCTTGAGCATAACTTCCCCATAAAATAAAAATCAAATCTTTTTTATTATCAGACAAAGTACGTATTACATTATCTGTAAATATTTCCCAGCCCTTATTCTGATGCGAACCAGCTTGATTAGCTCTAACAGTTAAAGTAGCATTTAAAAGCAAAACTCCTTGCATTGCCCATTTTTCCAAATTTCCGGAATCTGACATTTTTATACCTAAATCAGATTCAACTTCTTTAAAAATATTAACTAAAGACGGAGGTTGTCTGATTCCAGCTGAAACAGAGAAACACAATCCATTGGCTTGCCCTTCTCCGTGATAGGGGTCTTGTCCTAAAATTACAACTTTCACATTGTCAAAAGTGGTATGTTCAAAAGCGGCAAATATCTTATTACCTGGAGGATATATTAGATAATGTTTCTTTTCTTCAACTAAAAATTCTTTTAATTTATAAAAATAATCAGATTGAAATTCATTGATTAACAAATTTTTCCAACTCTCTTCAATTGCAACATTTATTTTATTCATCTGTTATATACTAAAAATTAGACATAATCGTTTTTTACAAACAATTGTTGATAATTTGCAAAAATAATTTTTTTGCTCAAACAATTATTATGTAATTTTGTAATTATTATTAATATTTATTTAATCATTCATTATGAAAAACTTAGCAATATTATTTGTCTCAATAATTATAACAGTAGTATTATTATCTTCTTGTGGAGCTCATCGCAAATGTGATGCATATAGCTCTATACATAGAGATAAAACAGAAAACGTTCGTTATTAATGAAAATTTATTAAATATCAAGCTTTTTATTGCGATTGAAAGTAATTTAAAAGCTTGATATTTTTATTTTAATCTTTATGCTTCAACGTAAAATATTGTTTTTTTTCAGTTCTTTATTTATTATTCAATTTATTGGATATGAAGCGTTTTCGCAATCTCCTACAAATCTGGATAAAACGGTTCTTTATAGAAAGGAAAAAGCATTTTATTTTAATTTACATAATGAAGGATGGGGAGTTGGATATCGCAAAGGGAATCATCAAACTTATTTTAAAACAAGATTTTGGGAAGCAGAAATTGTTGGAATGAGTCATCCTAAAGAAGCAAAAACAGAAAACCCTTATTTTGGAGATTCAAAAACTTATGTTTATGGACAAATGCATAGCTTATATATTATAAGAAGTGGAATTGGATTTAAAAAAATGCTAAATGACAAGCCATACTGGGGTGGAATTCAATTAAGTTATATTTATACAGGAGGATTTTCATTAGGATTGGCTCGTCCAAAATATTTGTACATTATTTATGATAATCCACAGAATCCTTATCAATATTCGCTTTCGTTGGAACAATATGATCCTGATCGTCATTATCTTGAAAATATTTATGGTGGCGGTCCTTTATTTAAAGGATTTGATAAATTAAAACCTTATCCGGGTTTATACGGAAAGTTTGGTTTTAACTTTGAATTTGGAGAATATGATGAAAAAATCAGAGCCATTGAAGTAGGAGGAACTTTCGATTACTATTTCAAGGGAATTCCAATGATGGCAAAAAACAAATACCCAAATTATTTTCTTACACTATATATAAATATTCAGTTTGGAAAACGCTATAATTTATATTAAAACCAATTAATTTCCTAAATAAACCGACGTTGTCACAATGGGATTTAAAAATTAATTTATTCCCTGAATATGCAAACCATAAAAAATCTGGTACAAATTATCCTAAATAGAAATTAGTTATAAAAGGCAATTTTTATAGAAATCCTGCTTATATCAATTCGTAAATTCAAACATCTTTAAAATTGAAAAGATCAATGTAATATATAGATTTAGTATTACTTGCCTTGAATTTTTTTGGTTATGGCAACAACCCAATTTCTGGGAGTAAATCTGACGGAATTTGCCATTAAATAATTTATAAAACCATGTATTGCAACTGATTTTCCCTGCATCATAGATTTATAACCATATTCAGCCACTTCTTTTGAAGTTGGATTCTTATTGTTGAAAAGCAAACTTTTTCCAATTTCAGCAGCAGTTTGAAATCCGCTTTTCGTTGGACCGGGGCATAATGCAGTAAGTGTTACCCCGCTTCCTTTAACTTCGGCATTTATAGCTTCTGTAAAATGCAATACATAGGATTTTGTAGCAAAATAAACTGCCATAAAAGGGCCTGGCTGAAAGGATGCAGTAGAAGCTAAATTCATGATTTTGCCTTTTTTACGAGCCAGCATATCTTTTAGGAATAGTTTGGTTAGTTGTGTTAATGCTGTAATATTCAAATTTATCATTCTCAACTCTTTTTCCCAACTGGTATTGCTGAAATTGCCAATATCGCCAAAGCCTGCATTATTGATAAGATAATCTATCTGTATATTATTCAATTTCAATTCTTCATATACTTCCAAAGAGGAATTAACCAATGACAAATCTTTTTCGATAGTGTAAATAAAAATGTTGAATTGCGTTTCGAGCTCTGCTTTTAGTTCGTTTAATTTGTTGATATTGCGTGCTACCAATACAAGATTATCGCCTTTTGAAGCATGTATTTTAGCAAATTCCAATCCTATTCCACTTGATGCTCCTGTAATTAAAGCTGTATTTTTCATTTATGATTATTTTTTTGTAATATTATAACAATCTGTAAGTTAAAAAAGTTTTATTTATTTAAATTTAATTCTGTTTAAATTGGAAATAACTTTTGTGTTGGAAATTATTCGAATTAAACAAACGATAAACATTTTCTATTATGTATATAATAATCAAATATTTGATTTTTACTTTTATACTAAACTAAAAAAAATTCCATTCTTTTCCACAAAGATAATTAATTTTCAAATACAATTAAATTTACGGGACTTCTAAAAAATACTTTTCATTTTTTGAACTTCAATTAAAAAATACTTGCCTCAACTTACTCTGAACATAGCATTTACAACAGTAAATTGCAATTTTATAACCTTATTCGCCTCAATAAATCTAATTTTCAGAACCCCTCTATAATTTTCCATTTTTAAGAATTCATTATAACGTTTAAATAATTAATGCAACAAAACAGTCCTAAGGACTGAATTCTCATACCCCACAATATTATTGGGTGTTATGTAAATTAAACTCTTAGTTTTAATCTTAATTTTACTTATAAATATCCACAAAACATAAAACAGAACCTTTTATTACAAGTAACTCTTTTCAACTTATGTGTCAATTCATTATCATAATAAATCAATCTTTTAAGAATAAAAACAACAAGAAATTCGTAAATATTAGCTCCGCAATCCAATATTTATTACTTTCATAAATTCTTGCATTTAAGAGTAATAAATTAATCAGCTATTTTAAAATTCAATAAAAACAAAAAGTTAAGTATAAAAATAAATTTCAACATCTATCATCAATTAAAATGCTTTAAAGATTTCCAAAATTGAAAAAAAATGAGTAGGTTTGCTGTTTAATATCAGAAAGAGTGGAACATCAGAAGTTGAACATATTATTTATATCTGCATGGTATCCCAATAAAACAAATCCTACTTTGGGAAATTTTGTTGAAAAACATGTTCAGGCAGCAACTATTTATTGTAATACTTATGTTTTGCATGTTGTTTTTGCTGATGTTCTCAACAAACAACGTTTTCTTTTTGAATATTCTATAGAAAACAGCATTCCGGTTTTACGCATTTATATCAGCAACAAAAAAATTGGATTTTCATTTATCAATAGCCTGGCACGTTTCTTTTTCTATCATAGGGCTTATCGCAAAGGGTATAAATATTTAGTAGAAAAACATGGGAAACCCGATGTTATTCATGCCAATATATTATTTCCAACAGGCATAATTGCCATGTTATTAAGCAGAAATTATAAAATCCCTTACGTTTTCACGGAACATTGGACGGGCTATATGCCAAATGATCCGAATCCATTATCTTATATTAACAGAACTGTTTCGATGATGGCTGCACAAAAAGCAGCTGCAATAATGCCTGTTTCCATTGATTTAATGGAAGCTATGAAACAACATGAAATTGAAGGAAAATATCATGTTGTTCCGAATGTAATTGATACAAACTTATTTTATTATAAGCCAAAGAAAAGCAAATCTGAAAAATTCAGGTTTATTCATATCTCATCTTTAGATAATTATCAAAAAAATGTGATTGGAATACTGAATGCTATTCATCAACTTTCGCTAAATCGCACTGATTTTGAACTAAAAATTATAAGTGATGGGAATATTGGAAGTTATATAAAATTAGCTGAAGAATTGAACATTCAAAATACATTTGTAAAATTTGAAACAAGCAAAACTACAGAAGAAATTGCTCATTTACTTCAAGCTTCAGATTGTTTGATTATGTTTAGCAATTATGAATCTTTTTCTGTGGTAATAGCCGAAGCATTAGCTTGTGGTATTCCTGTAATAGCAACAAGAGCAGGAGGACTGGCAAATGAACTTACTGCAAAACAGGGTATTATTATCAAAACCGGCAATCAAATTGCATTACATAATAGCATGAACGAAATGATAAATAATTACGATTCATATAATAAAGCTGAAATTGCTACGTTTGCAAAAAGGTTTTCTTATGAAAATGTAGGCAAAGCATTGCATGAAATATATTTAAAGGCTTCAAAAATACAAAATGAAATATAATTTAAAAATGATATTGAAATTCAAAAAATAAATAAAATGAAGCAATTTGAATTATCAGAAAACAATAAAATTCGGTATGTTACAAAACTTATTTATTGTTTGCCCTGTTTAGGCGAACCTATCCCTTTTATTTCAATATCAACTTTTTATGATTAATAAAATTTTTAATACATTTTCAATCAAACTGTTTTCCGCAATTTTCAACTTGCTGATTGCTGTTGTTGTTTCCCAATATATGGGAGCAGCTGGCAAAGGAGTACAAAGTATAATATTAACTACTATTTCCTTTGTTTTGATTTTCGAAAATATTGCAGGTGGTGCAGTTTTGGTCTATTTAAGTTCGCGATATAAGACCAACATCCTGATAATCCTCTCTTACTTATGGAGTATTTTTACAGGAATTGTCTTTTATTTTATTCTTTCACTACTAAATATAGTAAATCAGGATTTTATATTTTCAATTTGTTTGCTTTCAGTAATAAATTCTTTTGCATCAAACAATTCAAATATTTTGTTAGGTAAAGAAAAAATAAATTTTTCAAATATAGTTTCCTTTATTCAACCCATATTTACTTTAGTATCGTTACTGATTTTTCTATTTATTTTTAGGATAAATTCAATAAACATTTATATTAACTCTCTATACATTGCATATACTTTTAGCTTTTTGTTAAGCATATTTTTTCTTTATTATACTAAAGATAAAACAAAAAACATCAAAGCAAATAACTGGAAACAAACTGCAAAAGCTATGTTTAGCTTGGGTTTCTACAACCAACTATCGCATATTACATCCTTGCTCAATATGCGTTTAAGTTATTATTTGCTAGATAAATATCAGGGTGCAGAAGCCATAGGTATTTATTCAAATGGAGTATCACTTACCGAAGCTATATGGATGGTTAGTGGAAGCATGGCAATGGTTCAGTATTCAAAAATATCCAATACTTCTGATCGAAGATATGCACAGGAACTAACTGTTAATATGGTTAAAATAAGCTTGTTGATAACCATTGTAATCCTTGTTCCTATGCTTTTGCTACCATCCGTATTTTATATATTTATATTTGGTAAAGATTTTGCAAATGTCAATATAATTATGAATTGCTTGGCACCCGGTGTTATTTTTTATAATTTTGCTTTACTTATCGGACATTATTATTCAGGTACTGGAAGGTATTATATCAATACAACAGCATCAGCAACAGGATTGATTATTACACTAATATTAAGCTTTTTTGCTATTCCGATTTGGGGTTTTTATGGCGCAGGTATTGTTACAAGTATTTCATATATAACAATTTCAGCAACCGTAATATACTTTTTCCAAAAAGAAAGTAAGATAAGCATCATGCAGATGTTTCCATCATTTAAAGATATAAAACAATATATTACGAGTATTAAAACATTAGTAAACAAGAAAACAAACTACGATGAATAAAATAACAAAAGCGATTAAAGCACTGGGGTTGATTATTCAGAAGCCATATTTGCTTAATAACATCATTGAGGAAGAAAGTATATGGAAACAATACATTGAAAAAAACTATAATTTACCTTTTGGTTTACCATTAATTGAAATTTCAGATTTATTTCCGGATTTTAACGAAACCGTAAATCCGTATGCGTATTTAGACGGAGCAACTTTACCAATTGATATTGCTTTACTTAAAGCATTAGCTAAAAAATACAAAGTTGAAAACTACTTTGAAATTGGCACCTGGCGTGGCGAAAGTATTGCAAATGTATCAAATGTAGTTAATAACTGCACTACACTTAACTTAGCTGATACAGATATTCTTGAAATGGGAATGCATGAAGATTATGTAAATATGCACCGTTTCTTTTCAAAAAAAATATCAAATATAAATCATATAACCGGTAATTCACATACGTTTGATTTTACTAAATATATCAAGCAATTCGATATGGTTTTTGTAGATGGTGATCATCATTATCACAGTGTAAAAAAAGATACAGAAACTGCTTTTAATTTAATAAAGAACGAAAACAAAATCATTGTATGGCATGATTATGCATTAGAACCGGAAACTGTTCGCTGGAGTGTAATGGCAGGAATTTTAAATGCTTGTCCACCTGAAAAACGAAAAAACATATACCATATTTCAAACACTTTATGTGCTGTTTATTTAAATGAGGATATTTCATCAGGTTGGTTGCAAATAAACAAAAAACCAACGCATTATTTTGATATAAATATTAAAGTAAAAACATAAAAACCAATAATAATATAAAATGAAAATTCCAATAAATTACATGTAAATTTCTTCAATTCTAACTTTATACATTTCATAAATTACATTACGTTTTAACTTTAAGGTAGGAGTTAACTCCCCTGTCTGAACCGTCCATTCAAAATCAATAATATCAAACTTTTTAATTTGTTCGGTATCTCCAAAAAATTTATTGAATTTATCTATTTCCTTTTGGATTCTTTTACGGATTATCGTATTTTTTACCATTTCCTCATTGGATGTATATTCATGACCTTTTATCTCACACCATGACTTTAAGTGATTAAAATCAGGGACTATTAAAGCAGATGCAAATTTCTGATTTTCACCAATTACAACCATATTATCAATAAAAGGAGACTCTTTGAATTTTTCTTCTATTTGTTCAGGATTTACATATTTACCATTGGATGTTTTAAAAATTGACTTTTTCCTTCCAATCAAACGTAATTGTCCTTTTGGTTCTATTATTCCTGTGTCACCAGTATGAAACCAACCTTCTGCATCGATAACATCTTTGGTTAATCCAGGTTCTTTATAATATCCAAGCATTACATTTGGACCTTTACAAAGTACTTCGCCATCTTCAGCAATTTTAACAGTAACACCTTTTAAAGGTTGACCAACCGTTCCGAACTTCCTGCCATTTTCAAAAAATGTATTCACTGCAATTACTGGGGAAGTCTCAGTTAAACCATAACCTTCCAATACCGGCATACCAGCTGCAGTAAATATTCTGGCCAAACGGGGTTGTAATGCAGCTCCACCTGAAACAATAACCTTGAAATTTCCACCAAGTGCTTCACGCCATTTTACAAAAACCAGCTTATTTGCCAAAGCAAGTTTAAGACTATAAATCCATCCATTTTCATTATTTAATTCATATCGCATTCCAATTTTTACAGCCCAGAAAAAAATCTGACGTTTCAACCACTTTTGTTTTCGTCCGGTATTTATAATTTTGTCATACACCTTTTCTAGTAATCTGGGAACTGTTGATAAAATATCAGGTTTAACATCCTTAATATTATCAGAAATTGCACCAAAATTCTCGGCATAATATACCGATATACCTAAATACTGATACATATAATTAAGAATACGTTCATAAACATGACATAATGGAAGATAACTCAATGCCTTACCTTCAGATCCGAAAGGAGGAATTACAGAAGCAGCTAAAAAATTACTAATCAGATTAGCATGTGATAACATAACACCTTTTGGATTTCCAGTAGTGCCGGATGTATAGATAATAGTTGCAATATCATTTGTTTTAATATTTAATTTCAATTTATCAAGTAAATCTGGATTTTGATTTTCCTTCCCTTTGTCAATTAATTGTTGAAAATGATTAAATCGATTTCTGTCTTTAAAAGTAAATATCTCTTTAATAGTAGGAATTTCCGGAAGAATATGCTCTATTTTACGAAGTAATTCTTCTCCTTCAACAAATAAAATTTTAACCTCAGCATGATTTAAAATATGATTATAATCCGACTCGCTTATTGTTGGATAAATTGGAACAGGAATGGCACCAATCTGCAAAACACCCATATCAATAATATTCCACTCCGGACGATTACTACTGATAATTGCTATTTTATCACCTGAAACGATACCATACGACAATAAACCATAACTAATATTATTTACATTTTCAATATAATCATCAATACTAAATTGAAGCCAATTCCCATAAATTTTACCG
>CAZYEM010000063.1:0-16768 GCA_964646395.1 uncultured Bacteroides sp. | reverse complement strand
TTTTCCAATAAATCCTTGCTGTTGGCTTCGGCCAGAAAACGCAGATAAGGTTCGGTATTCGATGGTCGAACATTAAACCACCAATCCTTAAATTCAACACGATAACCATCGAAATCAAAATAAGCTCCGGGTTTTTCCTGTGCCATAAAATGATCACGGATGGCATCCATTGCTTCTTGCTTTTGTTCTATTCTGAAATTTATTTCGCCCGAATTAGCTAATGTGGAAATATCGGCAATAGCTTCGGAAAGCTTGATTCCCTTTGCCTTTAACTTGCTTACTATTTCCAATACTATTAAGCTTGCCATAATTCCAGAATCGGAATAATAGAAATCGCGGAAATAATAATGACCGGCCAATTCGCCACCGTAAATACCGTCAATTTCCCTGAGCTTGAGTGATGCATAAGCTCGTCCAACTTTCCAGGTATGAATTTCGCTTCCGAATTTTCTAACATAGTTTCCAACAGCTTTAGAAGAACGTATATCCTGTAATACATTGCCTTTTTCCCCTTTTTCTTCCAGAAAATAATGAGCCAGCAATCCAATAATCAGATCCGGTGAAATAAATTTACTGTTTTCATCAACAAACATTACCCTATCTGCATCGCCATCGAATATTACACCGATATCACTTTTATTTTCAGCAACCAGTTTCTGTAAATCAACAATATTTTCGGGTTCCAATGGATTGGCTTCATGATTGGGAAATGTCCCATCAAGTTCATCAAAGATATATACAGGCTGATTTCCCAACAAATCTTTAACCAGCAATGGAGCCATTCCGTTCGAGAAATCAATAGCTATTTTCAAATTGGAAATATCGCCCAGGTATTGTCGTTGAAAATCCAGATATTGTTCTTTTACATCATAATCATGAATTTTACCTTTCTGGTTTGCAATTTTAATATCAGCAGTTTCCATCAGCTCCTTAAGCTCACCCAGTCCGGAATCCAAACCAACAGGCAATGCATTGGTACGTGAAACTTTCAGCCCATTATATTCTCTTGGATTATGAGATGCAGTTATCATAACCGATGCATCGAAATGAAATTTGGCAGTAGACCAGTAAACCATGGGAGTGGTAGATAAACCAATATTATAGACATCGGCACCACTATCAGTAATCCCTTTGCACAAATAATCAAAGATTTCGGGAGACGATTCTCTTACATCTCTGCCAACTAAAACCTTATCCGTTTTTAATAAAACAGGCAGGAAATATCCGATTTTATATACGTCGCTTTTATTGAAATCCTTATTATAGATTCCCCGTATGTCATAAGCTTTAAATGCATTCATATCCGTATTTATTGAAGACAAACGCCAGAAGACCGGAGTATTATGTATTCCGATGCTTATAACATTCGATCTTGAGTTATAAATTTATTTGGTAAAGTTTTTAAGTGCTTCCAGGTATTTTGATTTATTTGAAGAAAAAGTATTATCAGCAGTAGCAGCCATTGCCCTATATTCTTCGGTTGGACATTTAGCTACTTTACGCAATACTCTGATATCTTTCTGAGAATAAACTTCTTCGGTTTCTCCATAAATAAACAAAATACCAGCTATATTCTTGCCTCTTTCGGCAACTGCATATTCAGGTTCAAGCATGTATTTATCGAAAGCCAATGGAATCATCACTTCCTGATTTTTAAGCTCTTTAAATTTCTTTTGAATACTTTCCAATGTATTATAAGGCGAATCAGCAATAATTTTATTTATTTCCGTACGATTGCAACCCACTCCTATTGATAAGCCTGCACCCATACCTTGTCCGTACAAATCGAGCTGACGGTATTTTGAATAATACTTACGGGAGAAGTCAATAACGGCGTTCAAATCTTTCTCGAACTGTGCATACATGTAAAAACTATTGTTGATTTTAAACTCGCTGCTTTCACCAAACCCACGATAATCATAAGTAATAACATTATAACCCAATGTAAGAAACTGACTTGCCATTTCAATCAATTTATACATATTTCCTTCCCCGTTTCCACTGAGTATGATTAACTTTTTTGATTCGGTTGGGCATTTATAAAACCAAGCTGACAGTTGCATATTGTCTTTTGTTGGTATTGTCAGTTTTTCATAAGCCAACCCAAATTCATCGGGTAAAACTTTATATTCTTTTTCTGGATTTAATGCAAATAAAGTGCTTGAAGTTATTAGCATTATTGCTAAAATTAGATTTATTTTTTTCATTGATTTATTAATAGTTTATTAAATTACTGATTATTAACTAAAATATTTTTCGTTTATTTAATGCATTCTGATATTTACGGGCATTTGCTAAATGATCATCAAGATTTTTTGCAAAGTTATGATAACCTGAAAAATCTTCTTTTGCACAAAAATACAAATAATCTGTTTGCTTATTTTCCAATACGGCATCAATAGATGAAATTGAAGGAATACATATTGGCCCTGGAGGAATACCTGCATATTTATAGGTATTGTATGGCGAATCGAAAGTTAAATGTCTGTTTAAGACCCGCTTAATAGTAAAGTCACCAACCGCATATTTTACAGTAGGATCTGCCTGCAGCAGCATACCTTTTCTAACTCTGTTAACATAAACACTGGCAACTGTAGAGCGTTCATCCTTCTTATTGGTTTCTTCCTCCACAATAGAAGCAATTATCGAAACTTCCTTGCGGCTAAGTCCTGCGTCATTAGCTTTGGCATCTCTTTTTTCTGTCCAGAATTTCTCATATTCCTCTTTCATTCGTTGCATTAACTTTTCAGGAGAAGTATTCCACCAGATTTTATATGTATTTGGTATAAAAAGCAACCTCAAATCTTCAGGTGAAGTATTGAAATTGGCCAAAAGCTGTGGATTATTAAAAAACATAATAAGGCTACTGCTATCCGCTTCAATCTGTTTGCCCAATTTACCAGCCAGTTGTTCATTCGTTCTTATATTGTTAAACACCAGGTTTACGGCTTCCTGCCTGCCCGAACGAAGCATATTGACAATCTGGTTATTATTCATGCCTGCCTTTAAAAGATATTTCCCTGCCTTTATGCTGTGAGGATAATCTTTTTTACGGGCTACCCACTCAAAATCAGCAATATTCTCAAGTATATTTTCCTGCTGAAGAGTATGCAGAACATCCTCAAAACCAGCATTGGTATGTATATACAAATAGGCTTTTTCTTTTGCAACATTGGGTGAAAATATCTTCTGATAAAATAAAAATGAAATCAATAATCCTGCTAAAATCAGAAGTCCTAATCCCCAAATAAGTCTTTTTTTGTTTTTATTCATTTGCTTAAACAATTGAGGATGCAAAGTTAAAAAAAAAGTAGTTTTAAATATGATATTTATTACTCGGGTATAACAATTTCAGCAAGGTGACAGCAAATTGGAAATCTTACTACTATCGTGTCGCAGCATCAAGAAGTTGGCGGCTTTTAGAACAAATATAATTTCGAAGTACCAAATTTCCGTTAACCAAAGATGTGTCTGCGTACCACTGAACCGCCAATTTCTTGCAATTGCAGTTAACTGCTGCTTTATTCCAGCGCTTTCAATTTCTTTCGTGTATCCTCTGCATTTGGATTTATTTCAATTGCTTTTTTATATGCTACGATTGCTTTTTCTTTGTATCCCTTTGCTGCGTAACCATCGCCCAAGCTGTCAAAAGCATTAAATGAAGCTGAATAATTCTTAGTATTTAATTCAAAAAATTTAATTGCTTCGCCTAATTTGTTTGGTGCGTTTAAAAATTTGTAACCCATTTCATTGATTAGTTGTTCTGGTGGCAATTCCTGAAATCCATTTTGCTCCGAGCGTTTTTGATAGAACTTTACAATCAAGTCAACAGTTGTGTCGGACTTAGCAGGTTTCCAATTTTCGAAGACAAAATTTAATCCATCTTGTGTTGCCTTAACTAATTCTGAATTGTGTGTTTCTTCCGGATAAGCAATATACTTATATCTTAATCCTGTTATTTTTTTTTGTTGAAGCAATGATTGGAATTTAATAACGCCTTTATGAAATTCAGCGCCTTCATTGCCATCGCTAAAAAAAAATTCTTTGTTTTTAAGGGCTTTGTTTTGGAGTAGTGAGTCTGCGTTGGTAAAAATGGATTCTTTGTCCCACCAAAGAGCCGGGCTAACAGCAATGTATGAATTAAACATTTCAGGATGATTTAACAGACAATAAGAAGTCATTAACCCTCCAAGAGAATGACCAAAAAATATTTTGTTGGGCGAAGTGTTGTAATTTTTCTCTACAAATGGCATCAAT
Source organism: uncultured Bacteroides sp. (assembly GCA_964646395.1). GTDB lineage: Bacteria > Bacteroidota > Bacteroidia > Bacteroidales > JACABE01 > JACABE01. The sequence continues at coordinate 12,511 of CAZYEM010000063.1, read as the reverse complement.
TCGTCCTTTAAAAATTTCAGGAATTTTTTTCCTCCACCAGAGGTTTTCCAGAAAAGACTATCAGTTGTTCCATCCATATTCAAAAAACTGTGGGAAGTCGTTAAATCACGAGCTCTGTCATATTCGTAATTTCCAATGCCAACAACTATCATAGGCGGAAACTGATTTACTTGATAGAGAAAATCTACAATGCCAGCCACTAACGCAATCATTTCTCCATCCATTAAATAAATAACCGGAAGCGGTTCAGAATGATTTACAGGGGTATAAACATAAATTTTTCTGTTTTCATTCAAGATAGTTGAATGAATTATTTTAATCTCAGCAATGGTTATTCCTGTACTGTCAATTTTTTGTGCTTGCGAGAAGTTAGTGATAAAGCAAGTAAAAAGAAGCAGGATAAAATTTGTTTTAAAAAATGTCATAATTATAATGTTTAATGTTTTCACTCCCAAAGTCTGTTAGGGGTCACTCGTAATGATGCAGCTAACTGTAAAATAAAAACAAGTAAGTAGCAAATTGCATTCATTCTAATTCTAAATCCCAAAAGTAAAATCCCTATTTATTATTGAATCTGAAATCAATAAGATCTTTCCCTGAACCTTTTATCAAATCGAAAGACCATTTAGTAATAACAATAGAACTTATAATTCCGCTTATACTGTCGAGAGAATAAAGCTTAAAATACATACCGGCTGTTAATGCAATAATAGCAGTAATACTGGTTAATCCGTCAGCAAGCACATGCAAATAAGCCGATCGGATGTTGTGATCATGGTGTTCATGATCATGGTGTAGGAAAAAGGCACTCAAAGCATTTACAATCAAACCAATAATGGCAACAATGATTGCTTCACTAAATTTTATTTCCAATGGATTCATTAACCTTTCGAATGATTGAAAAGCCATTGCAATTGCGATAATCTGCAATATTATAGCACTTGTAAAACCTGAAAGAGCAAGCATCTTTGTTTTACTGAATGAGTAATTCTCCTTATTTGAATATTTGCGGGATACAAAATAAGCAACCCAAGCCAATCCGAGTGCAAATACATGAGAAGCCATGTGATAACCATCTGCCAGCAATGCCATTGAATTAGTCCAATAACCAAAAATAATCTCAATTATCATGGTAGCCGCGGTTAAAAAAACCACCCAAAGAGTTCTTTTCTCATGAACTAATTTTAAGTCGCTCTCATAATCAGGTTTATGATTATGATTATCATTTTCGTTTGTATTCTTATTATTCATTTACATTATTTTATAAGTATTACTGACATCGCTTTACTAAGTTTTCATTCCAAAGTGCAGGGACTATGATTTTAAATCTTATTCACCTCAAAAATCTGATTTTCGGAACCAATCATAATGAAAATTTCAAACTATCCAAAAATCTGCAAAATATGTTTTACAACAATAAATTATTATTTAATATGTTTTAACTATTTAATAATATTGGAGTAATTTAAATTTATTATTTTTGCAAAATGATGAATATTGTATTCAAAATATCTGTTTTATTAACATTTGGTATCTCAATATTGTTTTATATTGAAGATAACTATCTTTATGTTCAAAACATATTGGGTAGTAAAATGGATATTCAGAATAATCAACAGCAGGAAAGCAACTCTCATCAAAATGCTTTTAATTTTGAAGAAGAAGAAAATCATTTTGACACATCAATAGATTTATTAAATACTTTTTTTAACAAAAATTCATTTTGTAATAAAGTTTATTCCTTTTATTCTATTTCTTCTGCTTCATTTCTTTCAATTATTTGGCAACCGCCAAAGATATAACCTTAAATTTATACTCTTACTGTAAATTGCATGATATATAGGCATGTAATTTAATTTATACATATTCAAGCAATTAAAAACAAATCCTTGCTTTAATTGTTGATGATATTTAAATTTATTAATTATTTTAGTTATTGGTCTGATAGTTATTAAATTTCCTACATCTGATTAAATAATGCAGCTATATTACTGATAATGGGCTGCAAGATTTTTTAAATCAATTACAAATTCGATAAACAATTTATGAGAAACAATAAAATAGAAAAACCTAACAGAAACAAAGGTGCACAAGCAAAGGCAATAGCATTACACAGATATTACAAAATTACAAGGTTTTATTCATTTCTAAAAGACACTGCAATTAAAGGTGGTATAACCATCATCTTATTTGTAGCAGCATTGGTAATTCTCGAAATATTCTTTCTTGATTTCAATGTTTTATTAAATTTATTAGTAGCCAATTATTCAAAATGGATTATATTTTCAGTATTTTTAGCATCAGAAACCATTTTGGGCTTATTACCTCCTGAAATATTTATAGCATGGAGTTCAAAATCAGCAAATCCATGGCTTTATTTATTCATACTTGCCTCATTATCTTACACAGGTGGAATTATTGCCTATTTTGCAGGCAAGTTGTTATTTCTGATTCCAGCAGTAAAGAATCATATAGAAAACAACATAGCAAAACATATCAATAATCTCAGAAAATGGGGTGGTTTGTTTGTATTTATCGGAGCAATGCTACCATTGCCTCATTCTATCGTAAGTCTGGCTTGCGGATTGATTAAATACAACTTTAAACATTATCTGCTATGGGCATTATTCAGATATTTGCGATTTATAATTTATGCATTGGTTATTTTCCAGATTTTTTAAAGTTATACTATGAATTGGATTAAAAGATTATATACATGGGTGTTATCATGGGCTGAAAGTTCTTATGCACTAACTGCTTTATTTATATTGGCATTTACCGAGTCGATATTTTTTCCAATACCACCTGACATTCTGCTTATTGCAATGGCTATGGGCGCAGTTGCCAAATCTTTCAGATTTGCTATCATCTGTACATTAGGCTCGGTGAGCGGTGCAGTAATTGGTTATTATATTGGGAATTTGGCCTGGATTAATTCCAATGGCGAATTTACCGGACTGGCAAATTTGTTTTTCAACAACATACCTGGTTTTACTCATGAATTATATAATAATATCAAAGTTTTATTTAATGAATGGGATTTCTGGATTATTTTTACAGCAGGATTCACTCCTATTCCTTATAAGGTTTTCACCATTACTTCAGGGGCTTTCGATATGAATTTTACAATGTTTATGATAGCATCAATTATTAGTCGTGGAGCTCGCTTTTTTTTGGTAGCATATCTTATATGGAAATTTGGGCCTTCTATCAAAAACTTTATTGACAAATACTTTAATTGGGTTGCTATAGGCTTTACCGTATTATTAATAGGCGGATTTGTTTTAATAAAATACATGATATAAAATGGAAGTAAATGCTTATGTCTGGCTAGGGTTTTTGTTTTTTGTTTTTGCAATGCTGGCTATCGATCTTGGATTGTTTCACAGAAAAACCCATGAAGTAAAAATAAAAGAAGCACTGATATGGAGTGCAATATGGATAAGTCTGGCTTTTATTTTTAATTATATCATTTATCTATATCTGGGTAAAGTAAAAGCCTTGGAATTTTTAACTGGTTATCTGATTGAAAAATCATTAAGTGTTGATAATTTGTTTGTATTTATAATGGTATTTTCTTTCTTTAATGTTGAAGCAAAATATCAGCATAAAATATTATTTTGGGGAATTATAGGAGCTCTGATTATGAGAGCAATATTTATTTTTGCAGGAGTTGCATTAATAAATAGTTTTCATTGGATTATTTATATTTTTGGTGCATTTTTGATTTTTACTGGTTTAAAAATGCTAAAGCAGAATCAAGAAAAATTCGATCCTTCAAAAAATATTTTAGTCAGATTTTTTAAATTTTTCATACCAGTTACCCCTACAATAAAAGGCAGTAAGTTTTTTGTAAGAATCAACAATAAACTTTTTGCTACACCCTTATTTATTGTTCTGATAATTATTGAATTTACTGATTTGATTTTTGCTGTAGATTCAATTCCTGCAATACTTGCAATTTCAACCGACCCATTTATCATATTTACCTCCAATGTATTTGCTATTTTGGGATTAAGAGCTTTGTACTTTGCCTTGGCCGGAATTACAAAATATTTCCGTTATCTTAAATATGGGTTATCTGCTATACTGGTATTTGTAGGTGTTAAAATGTGTATTTCAGGATTCTTTAAATTTCCGGTAATCATATCATTATTGATAATACTTGGAATTTTAGCTGTTTCAGTTTTAGCATCAATTATCAATAGAGAAAAAAAACAATTAACATAATAAACTACAATTAATAAATAATTAATATTTACAATTAAATTTTAAAAACCATGAATTGTCCAAGTTGTAATGTAACATTAGTTATGTCTGAAAGACAGGGTATTGAAATCGATTATTGTCCAAATTGCCGTGGCATCTGGCTCGACAGAGGCGAACTCGATAAGATTATTGAAAAATCATCAACATTAGGAAATAATCAGAATTTCCAGCAGAAAGATTATTCTGACAAATATCATTCTCATGGAGGAAGCTATGACAATGATTACTACAAAAACCACAAGAAGAAAAACTGGTTAAATGAACTGTTTGATTAAAGCGTGATTAAGTTGATTGGGGGCAGGCTTTTACCAGCCTGTCTCTTTCTTAAAAAAAGAATATGGATATTTTCACAATTATTCTAATTGCAATTGGCTTGTCATTCGACACATTTGCAGTTTCTGTTTCTACTGGTTTAATTATTAAACATATAAAGTTTGAACAAGCTATTAAAGTAGCTTTTGTGTTAGCTTTATTGCAAGCAGTTATGCCTCTGATTGGTTGGTTTGCCGGCAAACAAATTTCATCATTAATTGGTAGTTTCGATCATTGGATTGCATTTGGTTTGCTATCGATTTTGGGAATAAAAATGATTATTGAAAGTTTTGGCACCAATGATGGAAAAACCAATTCTAATCCTTTAAAATTTACTGTTTTACTAGGTATGGGAATAGCTACTAGCATTGATGCTTTGGTAGTAGGAGTCAGTTTTGCATTTTTACAAACCAATATTTGGCTTTCTATTGCAATTATCGGATTTATTACTTTTCTGGTTGCAATGCTCGGAATGCTTTTCGGCAAAAATATTGGTAGCCGTTTTGGCAAAAGATTTGAAATACTTGGAGGTATAATACTCATTGTTATTGGGTTGAAAATATTACTCAGTCATATTATATGATATTGGATAAAAAAAATATTATCTTCAACCATAATTGTATCTGGCAGATTCGTCGCCAGTATGGACTCTATTTTTGTGAAATGCTTATAGTAAAATTTTCATCTGAAATTATTGATAAAACAAGAAACGGCAAACGTAAGATATATGAGAAGATTTACCATGAAACCGATACTCTGGCTTTTATTTATACAAATTTTGATATTAAAATTCTGAGTTTTGAATAATTTAAAATTAAAAATTTTCCCAATTTCACAGCAAATTAATTAATGAATAATTTGTTTAGGATTGCCTTCTGTATCAAATCAGAAGGCTTTTTTAAATACGCTATTTTAAAGTGGATTTTCTTAATTAAAACTGCAAATACCCCCATTTATTTTATAATACTTTCAAGAACAGACGGGAACATATACATATAGGTTGCAATTAGTATTACAATATGCAAAATATGATCAAAACTGATAGTTGCAATATACGCAGCTTCGTTTTTCTCCCAGAATTTCTGTTTAAACTTTCCTGTTGCAAAATCTATAACAAAATGTGCAGCTCCGTTTACCAAACTAAATGTTAATCCCTGCATGAAAGTCATCTTTAACATAAGCGGACTTAATGCAATAAAAAAAGCGGTATAAATACCTACATGTGCAAACAAATAAACTATTTTTGAAGCCTTTAACTTGCTTAGTGTGCTTCCCTGCAACATGAAATCACCGACGGCATGCATTATTACTAAAAACAAAATTCTTATCATTGTATATTATTTTTTAAAAGTTTGCCAAAATTAAGTATTTTTGAATTAAATTTATCAACCATGCGGCAATTTTTTATAACATTTTTTATACTGTTATTTATGGTTTCTTGCAATAACCATAATTCTGACAATAAAGGCAAAACAATTTTTAAATACAATGAATCATCCGGAATAACTTCTTTGGATCCGGCTTTTGCAAAAGATCAGGCTAATATTTGGGCTTGCAATCAACTTTACAACGGACTGGTACAACTCGACGATCAGTTGAACATACAGCCCTGTATTGCTTATAAATGGGAAATAACAGATAAAGGCAAAACCTATACTTTTACACTACGCAATGATGTGTTTTTTCATTATGATAATTGTTTAAAAAACAATCAACGTAATGTAACTGCTTATGATTTTGAATATAGCTTTGGCAGAATTGTTGATGAAAAGATTGCATCTCCGGGTGCTTGGATTTTTAATTATATAAAAAACGAAAATGGGAAATATTCTTTTAAAGCATTAAATGATACAACTTTTACGATAACCTTAAAACAAACTTTCCCTCCATTTCTGGGATTGTTAAGTATGCAATACTGCTCGGTTATTCCTCACGAAGCTGTTGAAATGTATGGAAAAGATTTCAGAAATCATCCGGTAGGTACTGGTCCGTTTTACCTTAAATTATGGAAAGAAGGTGTAAAAATGGTTTTGCTTAAAAACGAAAACTACTTCGAGTTTGACAACAAGCAACGACTCCCCTATCTCGATGCTGTAAATATTACTTTTATTATTGATAAACAATCGGTTTTTCTTGAATTTGCAAAAGGAAATATCGATTTTATGAGTGGAATAGATGCCAGCTATAAAGATGAATTATTAACCGTTAATGGTAAGCTGAATCCTAACTATGAAAATAAGTTTCAACTGATATCACAACCTTACCTCAACACCGAATACCTTGGTTTTTTGATGGATAGCTTAGCAAAAGAGGTTCGTAATAATCCAATAAAAAGCAAGGCCATACGTCAGGCTATCAATTATGGTTTCGACAGGGTGAAAATGATGCGTTATTTGCGTAATAATATCGGAACACCTGCTTTGTACGGCATGATTCCTAAAGGATTACCCGGTTTCGACACTACGTTTGTTAAAGGATTTGATTATAATCCTGACAAATCGCGTAAGCTGCTGGCTGATGCTGGTTACCCAAACGGCAAGGGACTGGGAGAAATTACACTATCAACCACAGCTTCCTACCTTGATTTATGCAAATTTATCCAGAATCAATTGGGAGAAATTGGAATAAAACTAAAAATCGATGTTAATCCTCCCGCAACATTACGTGAGATGATTGCTAAATCGAAAGTTTCATTTTTCAGGGGTTCGTGGATAGCCGATTATCCTGATGCAGAAAACTATCTGTCCTTGTTTACTACCGAAAACTTCTGCCCTGCCGGACCTAACTATACGCATTTCAGCAATAAGGAATTTGATATTTTATACAACAAAGCACAGAATGAAATAAACGACAGTCTTCGTTACCGATATTACAGCCAAATGGATCAGATTATTATTAATGAAGCTCCGGTTGTGATTTTATATTACGATCAGGTGCTGCGTTTTGCACAAAAAAACATCCATAATCTGGGAAGTAATCCTATGAACCTACTGACATTGAAAAGAGTGAAGAAGATAAATAAAAATGAAATTAAAAAATGAAATCAATTTTCATCTGCAATATATTTTAAAATTTAACCATTCTCCACATTTATTTTATCACTTTCATTAACTTTGCACCATTCAACAAAAAACAAATGCATGGTTTATTTGTTTGAATTACACAATATTAATCGTTTATAATCAAATATTTATCAGATATGAAGTCCATAATAACAAAACTTTACGTTATTCTTTTTTTTCTTCCAATTCAATTGTTTTCTCAGAATTTTAATGCTGAAATAACAACATCGGAATTGCAAAAAACAATTGGATTTCTGGCATCCGATTCATTAAAAGGAAGGCAGCCAGGAACTCCGGAAATTACAGTAGCAGCTAATTTCATACAGTCACAGTTTAAAAATGCCGGATTGAAAATGTTAAAGAATGATGGTTTTCAGAATTTTGAACTTGTTACCGGAGCTTCTTTAGGTAAAAGTAATGAGTTTTTCTTTAATGGGAAATATGGCGTTGCAGGTAAAGATTTTACTCCACTTGCTTTTACTAAAAATACTCTGCTATTTGCAAAAATGTCTTTTGTTGGATATGGATTATCCATTAAAACTGATAGTCTAAAATGGGACGATTACAAAGGGATAGATGTTAGTGGTAAATGGGTAATCATACTTCGCGGACACCCCGAATTAAGTAATACCAACAGCCGTTTTAATGATTATTCCGACGAAAGAAGCAAAGTTTTATTGGCAACAGACAAAGGTGCTTCGGGCGTTATTTTTGTAACACCTATTGGAATGAATAAAACAGATGAAATTATGTCGTTAAATTATGATAAAAGTCCTGCAATAGCTGATATACCAGTTGTAAATATCACCCGAAATATGGTGGATAGTTTAATAAAAAATGACAAAAATCAAAGCATTGCCGATCTTGAAATTGGAATTAACAAAACAAAAAAATGCAATAGTTTTCACCTTTCCGAAAAACTATTAATAAGAACTGAAGTAAAATTAAATAAGCAAAATACTCAAAATGTTTACGGCATTTTAGAAGGAAGTGACGCCAAACTTAAGGAAGAATATATCATTATGGGAGCACATTACGATCATTTGGGATATGGAGGATCAGGTTCTGGCTCGCGTATGCCCGATACAGTTGCCGTTCATTATGGTGCCGATGATAATGCTTCGGGGGTTGCCGGACTCATAGAAATGGCTCAGAAATTAGCTGTCGAAAGAGATAAACTGAAACGATCTGTTATTTTTGTTGCATTTAGTGCCGAAGAATTAGGCTTACTGGGTTCCAAAAGCTTTGTAAAGAATTTACCTGTAAAGATAACTCAGGTAAAAGCGATGGTAAATCTGGATATGATTGGACGATTGCAAACTACAGACCCATATATTTTAATTAGCGGTACCGGTACTTCTTCAGAATCTGAATCAATTCTTAATGAGTTGGGTAAGAAAACAAAAATAACCTTAAAGTATTCTCCCGAAGGTTATGGAGCTTCTGATCATGCTTCATTTTATGCTGAAAATATCCCTGTATTTTTCCTTACCACAGGTGCTCACGAAGATTATCATACTCCGCTCGACAATGCAGAAAGAATTAACTATGACGGAGAAAAACAAGTATTGGATTTTTCCTATTTATTAATGACAAATCTGATTAATAGAGATAAATCACTGACATTTAAAGAAGCTGGTCCAAAAACAGATGCAGGAAGACGCACCAACTTAAAAGTTACCTTGGGAATAATGCCCGATTTTTCAGGTCAGAGTGATAAAGGATTACGTGCAGATCAGGTTACTAATGGCGGACCAGCATCAAAAGCAGGTATGCAAAAGGGAGATTTGATTGTAGCAATTGAGGGAAAACCTGTTAAAAACATTAATGAATACATGACAAGACTCAAACAATTGCAAAAAGGACAGTTAATCAGTGTTGATGTGATTAGAGATGGGAAAAAAGTAGTTTTACTGGTGCAGCTTTAAAAGTTTAACACCGTGCTTGTTTCTTCTTTTTAAATGCAGTACGAATAAGGGTTTTCTTAATATATTCTGTTGCCAAAGGCACTTTGCAGGCCGTTCCTCCCATATCAACTTTTACTTTGCCAATCAGAGAAGCAGTTGACATTGCTTTTTCATGCAGTTCCTTTACGAAAGCACCAGTTGCAATTACAAATCCATTCATAGTATATTTAACCCGGTTAGCTGATTGATGTATTTCTTTCTCAATTTTGTCGAGTAAAGCTGAAATCAGCTTCAGGTCTATTTCTTCATCTTTTTTTATCATCATCAGATTTGAATAGGTTGCCCAACCTGCTGAAGCAATAGTTTCCTTATCAGATTGAATCCATTCGGCAGCCATTTCGAAACCAAAAGGACTGTCAGCTGCAACCCATGGAACAGTGTATTCGCTTATATAATACCAATATGCATTTTTCACCCATTGGTTCAACTCATCTTTACTTATTTTTGTTTCATCAGCAATCAGTCCAGCCAGGTACATGGCATCGGAATTACCTGTTTCATAAAGTTCCAGCGAAAGCTCATGATTTTTTTTAATTTTTTTTTGAATCTTTTTCAGATCTTCTGCTTTAACTCCAAAAAAAGGTTCACGGGCACCATGTTTCAATAACGTTTTTTTGATACTCTCGTTGCCCAATGCTTGTAATTGATTGATAATTTCCAGTGCTGTCATGCCTAATGTTTTTTAAATATCATGAAATACTTCTTAATCTTTATATACTTGCTTCAATCAGCAATGTATAAAGTTCTTTTACACTCATCCCCATGGCTCTTGCTTGCTGAGGTACAATACTTTCAGCTGATTGCCCGGGAACAGTATTTACTTCCAGAAAAAACAATTCTTCTGATTCTTCTGTGTAAATAAAATCAAAACGGACAATGCCTTTGCAATTAAGTTTATTGTAAAGATAAGCAGCTGTTGATTTTACCTTATTGGTAATGGTTTCATCAACTTCAGCAGGAGTAACTTCTTTCGACTTTCCAAGATATTTGGCTTCATAATCAAAATATTCGTTTTCGGAAATTATCTGAGTAATTGGAAAGACAATTAAACCTGTGTTGGTTTTTATCATACCGCAAGTCAATTCTTTACCTTTTATAAACTCTTCAATCAACACCTGATGGTCTTCCTTAAATGCTTTTTCAATAGCTTCTTCCAGTTCTTCTGCCTTATTTACTTTAGACATGCCAATACTGGAACCTCCATTATTAGGTTTTACAAAACAGGGCAGCGATATTTCACTTAATATATTTTCAACATTATAAGGTAAATGCCTGAACAAATGGACTGAATTTGCAGTATTAATTCCAAAAGCCTGAACTATTTTGTTGCAATAGCTTTTGTTGAAAGTAATGGCTGATGTTGTATGATCGCAGGTAGTATATGGAATCTGAAGCAAGTCGAAATAACCTTGCAACATACCATCCTCGCCTGGTGTGCCGTGTATGGCGATAAAAACACAATCGAAACTGATTTTATTGCCGTTTACAGTTAATGAAAAATCATTTTTGTCAATCGGATAAACTTCCCCGTCAGAATCAGTATAATGCCAATCTTTATGATAAAGATTGATTTTGTATGTATTGAAAAGTGTTTCGTCAATATTTTGTTCAATAATGGAAGCACTCTTAAATGATATTTCGGCTTCACCTGAATTGCCACCCGCTAATAATGCAATGTTTTTCTTGCTCATATTGTATAACTTAATGCGAAAGTTTCTATTTATAATTAAAAAACAAAAATAATAAAAATATGCATTCAGATTTTATGTTGATTCGTATTGTTTGTTCCCTGTTTTTGGATTTGTATTATCCATAAAGTTCTTCCAGTTCCAATTTCCTGATTCTTGAAAGAATAGCTCCTTTTGTACGGCCAAAATGTTTTGCCATTTCTTTGATATTTACATCCTCACAATACATTACAGTAAGTTCATCATCAAGCTTCTCTGTCCAAGGTTTGTATGCATCTTTATTCTGTTCTCTAACCTTACTTACAGAATAGGTTTTATATCCCTTTTCTTTTAAAATTGGAGTTTGGGGTACCGCAATTTCTTTCTTTTTCTCTTTTTCTTCAACCTTTAACTGATAAATCTGTGAACATTTCTCATAACCTTCAGGCACAAATATTTCCGGTATATAAATACTGTTCTTTGTACGTGTAATAGCTACATAAAGTAAATTAATTTCTTCATTTATTTTAGAAAGGTTATGCTGCTCTTCTTTACTGAAATCATTTTTTATCTTTTCTATCTTTTCTTCTGTAATAAAATCATTTGCAATCTGAATGGAATCATATTCCATACCTTTACAACGATGTACCGTTGAAAAAACCATTTCTGCCTTTTCCTTTTCATCGTTATCAACATGTTTTTCTTTAATCTTTTTTATAATTTCAGGGATTTCATTGCCATATTCTTTCACAATCTCAACCATCATCCCTAGTTGATTATCTTCCGTTTTATCAATATAATCTTCCAACTCAGCCATATCCTTCATGTTTTTAATGAGTTTGTCCTTTATTAAACGGTTTTTACCATTAAATAAATTCAATACATCATAAAGAGAAGCTCCATCATCTGCATAGGTATATGAATTTATATTTCCCTCAAAATAAATATGTTTGTTGTTTTTCTTTTCAGTAGCGTATTCCACAGCTTTTAATAAAAGACCGAGATTTGTCCTGGCGATTATTGCTTTGGTTTTACGTTCTTTAGAAATCCCACTTCCAGTTATTGGAATAGGTTTATATTCCATTAAATTATTTTTCCATTGCAGGACATCCATTGCCAGATTAGCTATTTGTTGGCTAAAACGAAAACTAGTTGAAAGATTATAAGTCTTAAATTCAGCTTTTTCCAATGAATTTACGGCATATCGCCATCCGTAAATTTGCTGGTGTGTATC
>CAZYEM010000062.1:0-17048 GCA_964646395.1 uncultured Bacteroides sp. | reverse complement strand
TAGCTGATTTATTGGGAAAAGGTCGTTCAAAGCGTGGAATGTTTGAAGGTGAACTGGATGAAGGTGAGTTGGAAATTGGGCAGATTGCTGCTATTATAAATGAAATAAAACCAGCAGCTAATGTTGTAGAAGAAATAATGCAGGAATTTTATTTTGCAAAAAATGAACTTTTAAATAATGAATTATGATGCAAATAGAAGTTAAAAACCATATTATTAATTATTTTCTAATCAACCAACATTTGTTTGAACCTGATAAACCTCTTATTGTTTTTCTTCACGATGGACTCGGAAGTATTGCTCAAATGAGAGAATATCCAAACCGAATATGTAATACAACAAATCTGGCTGGAATTGTTTATGATCGAATTGGTTATGGATTTTCCTCAAAAAGAAAACGTAAAATAAACTCATCATACTTACATGACGAAGCTAAGATTTATTTGCCGGAATTACTTCATAATCTTGGAATTGAAAATAAGTTAATTTTAGTTGGTCATAGCGATGGTGCTACAATTGCTTTGCTTTTTGCTTCTTTTTTTTCAGATAAAGTACTTGCTGTTGTATCTGAAGCTTCACATGTTATTGTGGAAGATATTACTGTTCAAGGAATTCGTAATGTAAAAGAAGCTTATGATTCAAATCCGGCTTTACTGAAAGGTTTGCAAAGATATCACGGAGACAAAACTGGAAAATTATTTAAAAATTGGATAGATCTGTGGTTAACAGACGATATTAAAGACTGGAATATTATCGATAATCTTAAAAATATCAATATTCCGGTTTTAGCAATCCAAGGAGAAAATGATGAATTTGGAAGTTATAAACAATTGGAAACCATTAAAGAGAATGTGAATGCAACTGTTGATATTGAATATATCAGTGATTGTGGTCATTTCCCTCATTTTGAAAAAGAGATGGAAGTAAAGCTTTTAATAAAAAAGTTTATTATGAAAAATATTGAATTTTGAAAATCAGACATCATTTATCTGTCAGGAAAACAAATAATTAAAAAAATTATATTAAACAATTACAATTATGGATTTTAAATTTACAGAAGAACAATTAATGATTCAACAGGCTGCAAAAGATTTTGCTGAAAGAGAGTTGCTTGTTGATATTATCGAAAGAGACGATAAAGCTGAACAGTCCGAATCACACATAAAAAAGTTAGCAGAACTGGGCTTTTTAGGTATGATGACCGACCCTAAATATGATGGTGGAGGGATGGATACCGTTTCCTATGTATTAGCAATGGAAGAAATATCAAAGATAGATGCATCAATTAGTGTGTTGATGTCTGTGTGCAATTCGCTTGTTAACTGGGGTTTGGAAAATTTCGGGAATGAATTTCAGAAAGAAAAGTACTTAAAGCCATTGGCAAGAGGCGAAAAAATAGGAGCCTTCCTTTTATCAGAACCTGAAGCTGGATCTGATGCTACATCTCAACGCACAACAGCTGAAGACAAAGGTGACTTTTATTTATTGAATGGTACAAAAAACTGGATTACCAATGCTCATTTAGCATCCACTTATCTGGTAATTGCACAAACTTATCCAGACAAAAAACATAAAGGTATCAATGCTTTTATTGTTGAAAAAGATTCTCCGGGAATTACATTGGGACCACATGAAAACAAAATGGGAATGCGTGCTTCAGATACCCATTCTGTAATGTTTAACGATGTAAAAGTACCTAAAGAAAATAGGATAGGAGAGGATGGTTTTGGTTTTACATTTGCTATGAAAACATTGGATGGCGGCAGAATAGGAATTGCTTCTCAGGCTCTTGGCATAGCATCAGGTGCTTTTGAGCGTGCTTTGAAATATTCCAGAGAACGCAAAGCTTTTGGTACTGAAATTTTTAATCATCAATCAGTTGCTTTTAAACTTTCTGATATGGCGGTGAAAATAGAAAATGCTCGTAATCTTTGTTTGAAAGCTGCATGGCTTAAAGATCAGCATTTACCTTATGGTACTGCAAGTGCAATGGCAAAACAATATTGTGCTGATATTGCAATGGAAGTTACTACCGAAGCAGTTCAGATTCATGGAGGTTATGGCTATGTAAAAGAATATCATGTTGAACGATTGATGCGTGAAGCTAAACTAACTCAGATTTATGAAGGCACTTCTGAAATACAGAAAGTGATTATTTCAAGATCTTTACTGAAATAAATCATTTATTTGAAGTTTTTATAATTTATAAAATCCTGTCTTGGATAATAGAAATCAAGACAGGATTTTATTTATTCAATTCAATCAATGTAATTTCCGGCTTTATTCCTATTCTTCCGGGATAGCCTATTACACCCAATCCTCTGTTTACATAAAGATATTGTTCTTTTTTTGACAACTCATTTTTGTATAATCCTGCCCAGTTTTGATAAATATATTGTGCAGGACTCCATTCAAAATCATCAGTACTAATTCCCATTTGCATTCCATGTGTATGCCCCGATAAAGTTAATGCAATGTAATGATAATCCTTACTTATAATTTCACTCCAATGGCTTGGATCGTGTGATAATAGTATGATAAAAGCATTGGTATCAATTCCTTGTAATGCCATTTTTAAATTTCCTTTCTTAGGGAATCTTGGGTTTTTCCCCCAGTTTTCAACACCGGCAATATAAATAAAGCTGCTGTCTTTTTGTAAACTGGTATTTGAATTCATCAACAGATTCCATCCGATATTATGCTCAAAATCAATCAAATCTTTCATGTTTTTTGCTTTATCCGCTTCAGTATCCCATTTTACATATTCCCCATAATCATGATTTCCCAAAATTGAATAAATTCCTTTGGTTGCTCTTAGCTTAACTAACACATCTTTAAAATTATCAGTTTCAGAAGTCGTATAATTAACCAAATCTCCTGTAAAGAATATTAGGTCAGGTTTCAGATCATTAATCATTTCAACTGCTTTCTCTAAAGGCTTTTTGCCATACCAACTTCCTAAATGCAAATCGGAAATTTGTACAATTTTTAAGCCATTAAAAGCAGTAGGCAGATTTTTTATATGTAATGAAATCTTTCTAACCTTAAAATCGAATTCACTAAAAACCATTCCCCACAACAGTATGGTAAAAATGATTAATGCAATGGTATTTCCTATTATCAAAAGAATTTTCGATCTTTTATTTGGGAATTTTTGTGTAAATCGATTTCTACGAAAAAGAAATGTAAAAACAAACCTGATTAATCGAAATATATCGCTAAGCAAAAGAAAAAAAACAGCAACTATTTTAGGAGAATATAATATCAGCATACCTCCGGTTATATAAGTTCTGAATACTGTATTCCAGTCTTTTATATCAATAATTAATGAAGTAATAAAAAACACAAAACTTAACAGCAAAGTAATCCAAAAGCTTAACCAAAGAAAGATTTTTACAATTCCTATTTGCTTTAATACAAAGTTTTTGGTATAATTCCATAAGTAAAAATCAGATAAGATCAGAAACAGAAAGAATATCATAAAACTTTTGTATTTAGGCATTTCATGGGCTGTAATCAGAAAAACGCCTACAGTTATTGCTGTTAAAAGCAATACTGACAAACCAATTTTTTTGAAATTTATTTTTAAAAACATTTTTTTTCTTTAAACAACAAAATTAGTATGAATATTGTCTTTGCAAAACTATTGAAATAATTCTACTCTTAAAGAATGTTAAATATGAAAAATAATTTGTATAAAAGTTGTTATTTTGTGTTGGGAAATAGACTGTAAGACGATAAATTCTAAGTTTAAAACAGAAAAAATTTAATTAAATAATACTATGATAATGAAAATAAAAAAATTAGCTTTTTTAATGCTGCTGCTAATTACAACAACTGTAAGTGCTCAAAAGGAAGGTTTTAATATTAAAGTTAAAATGGATAATTACAAATCCGATACTTTATATTTGGGCAATTACTATGGTGGAAGCCAATATATAAGAGATACAGCTATATTGAATTCCAAAGGATTATTTGTATTCAATGATAAAGAAACATTACCTGGTGGGGTTTACCTGATTATTACAAATGATAAAAAATATTTTGAGATTATAATTGATAAAGAACAATTTTTTTCAGTAGAAACTAAATATGATGAATTTGGTAAATACTTTATATCAAAAGGTTCGGTTGATAATGATGTATTTTATAAGTTTGTAAATTACAACAGAATTAAGTTTGAAGATGTTACTCCATTGCAAAAGAAAATGCAGGAGATGAAAGATAATAAAGATACGGTGGAATGGTGCAAAGCAAAGTTGGAGAAAATTAATGAAGAAATTGGCGATTATAAAATCAAGTTTATGCAGGATAATCCTAATCATTTAATGACCAAAGTATTTAAATCTTCCAAGGATGTTGAAGTTCCCGATCCTCCAAAAAATGCGGATGGAAGTATTGACTCTTTGTTTTCTTATAAGTTTTATAAGCAGCATTATTGGGATCATGTTGATTTTACAGACGACAGATTGTTGAGAACACCTGTTTATCACACAAAATTAGATTATTATTTCAAAAATGTGGTATATCAGATAAATGATACATTATTTGCTGAATGCGATAAAATTATTGAGTTATCAAAAGCTAATAAAGAATTATTCAAATACACATTGTGGTTTCTAACCAACAAATTTGAGAAATCAAGTATTATGGGACAAGATGCAGTTTTTGTACATCTTGTTGAAAAATATTACATGACTAATCAGGCTTTTTGGGTTACACCCACTGTACTTGAAAGTATTTCTAAAAGAGCCATGCAATTAAAGCCCATATTAATTGGCAAGGTAGCTCCCGAGTTAATAATGCCCGATACCAATGATCGTTATGTGTCATTGTATTCGAGCAAAGGAAATTATACTTTCCTTGTATTCTGGGATACCGATTGTGGACATTGCAAAGTTGAAATTCCTAAATTAAAGAAATTTTATGATGAAAATAAAGCAAAATATGGCATACAGGTATTTTCAATTGATACAGATGCCGACCTAAACAGATGGAAAAAATTTATTAGGGAAAATAATCATGACTGGATTAATGTAACCGGTACCAAAACTAATCTCGACTATCATAAAGCTTATGATATTATCAGCACACCTGTTCTGTTTATTCTGGATAAGGATTTTAAAATAATTGCAAAACATATTTCCATGGAAGATGTACCTAACTTTATGGAAAAATATACAGAAATGAAAAGGTTGAAAAAATAGAAGTATTTATTTCCCTTTTTGTTATAGATCGTTTAATAAAAAACATTTTTACTATTTAATAATTAATGCTCTTTCTTTTTTTTTAAGGAAAGAGCTTTTTCTTTAATCTTCTATATCTCGTTTTAGAATAATTATTATTTATTGCCTTATTATTAGTAATTTACAAGCTATTTATTCATTTACAGGTATTTTTTTTGCTAGCTTTTTGGACTTTGTCGTGACGTATGTTATTTAAAATATGTTTTTTGTATAATTCTTTATCATTCCAGGATTATTACATTGGTAAATTCTTTTTCGGGAATCCTCTATATTCTGGCAATCTTTCCATAAATCAAAAAATAAGTCACCATTTTTTAATATCTTCTTTTAAATCCTCAACAGATATAACTTTGTTGTTTTTGAAATCTTCGTAAACCATTTATTTATAAGTTGTTCGTATTGCTTGATGGTATATAGGTTTTGTTTTTTTGTTGAATTTTTTTTCTTTTTATAGCTTTAATATCCTCAAATTTCTCTAAAAGATTTCCATTGGCAATTGTTATAAATTCCTGAATAAATTCAATTTTTCTTGTTTGAATATCCATATTCTTTTTTACAAAAATTACTATAAAAATTGAAAAGTAGATTTATTGTAGCTGCTTTTTTCTTGAATTACATTATAAAAGCCGGTAGTTTTGCAATCAGAATTTATTGATTGATTATTTCCCAGTAAAATGTAAAGTATCTAAAAAAGAATACATTGGACACTTCATTGTAGGTAAAGTTATATTTATTATAAGTAGTTTTATTCAATTTTTAATATTTTCATCTCTATCCTTCTATTCAAATAATGAATTAACTCTCTTAAACATTTGTTTTTTATTTTTTTTAAATAATTATCATCCAGAACACTACCTTTCTTAAAAAAGAAAGATTTATTTCTACATTCATAAAATCCCATTTTCTCAGTGAAAATAATATTTGTATCTCTTTCAAAATTTCTTGGCGAATGATCTCCATATCCGTGAGTAAAAATTCTATTAGAATCAACTCCTTTATAGATAAAATACTCCTTTAATTTTTTTGCTCGAATGTCAGATAATGAGTCAAGTGTCATTGGAATGCATCTATTGTCAGTATGACAACCAATTTCAACAATCAATCCTGGATTATTTATTAGAAAAATAATTACTGAATCAAAACTCTTAACATTGGAATAATTGTCTAGTCCTAGTATATAATTTGGTAATAAATATGTTTTTCCAATCCAAAAATTAGTATCTGATAAATTATAATTTCCAGCTTTTTCTGTTTGTGAATAGGCAGTATTTATTACAAGTAAAATTTGAAAAATTAGAAATAATTTCTTCATTTTTTAATTAATGTTGAATTACAATAGTTTTATTTCAGTTTTTTATAACATACAAAATAGTTGATAATTAGTTTCTAATAAACAGTTGTTTGTTTTTGTCTTCATTTGATTTTATTAATTAGTATGAAATAAAAAATATCTTCTGTGATTTAATGAAAATGAATAAGTATAAAAAAAGCCTCCCGATTTGAGAGGCTTAACTTTTAGCTTTTTGAAGAATCTTTATCTTCAGTTTTATGCTTCATAGAAACAGGTTTTGAAATAGATTCACGCATTTCAGTATCTGCTTTTATATTCTGCATTTTATAATAGTCCATAATACCCAGATTTCCACTTCTGAAAGATTCAGCCATTGCTAATGGAATTTCAGCTTCAGCTTCAATAACTTTTGCTCTTGCTTCCTGAGATTTGGCTTTCATTTCCTGTTCGTTCGCCACAGCCATTGCACGTCTTTCTTCAGCTTTAGCCTGAGCAATATTTTTATCAGCATTGGCTTGATCCATCTGGAGTTGAGCACCAATGTTTTTACCTACATCAATATCAGCGATATCAATTGAAAGAATTTCAAATGCCGTACCTGAATCCAACCCTTTAGCCAATACAAGTTTTGAAATTGAATCCGGATTTTCTAATACTGATTTGTGTGAAATAGCTGAGCCTATCGAAGTAACGATGCCTTCACCTACACGTGCAAGAATAGTTTCCTCTCCGGCACCACCAACCAATTGTTTGATATTAGCTCTAACAGTAACTCTCGCTTTTGCTATCAACTGAATACCATCTTTTGCAACAGCTGCTACAGGCGGAGTATCGATAACTTTTGGATTAACAGACATCTGTACAGCCAGAAAAACATCTCTTCCAGCCAGATCAATTGCTGTTGCTGTTTTAAAATCAAGATTAATATTAGCTTTATCTGCTGATATTAATGCACTAACTACAGAATTAACATGTCCTCCTGCAAGGAAATGTGCTTCTAATTCGTTTCTGTTTAATTTTAATCCGGCTTTTGTTGCAGCAATTAAATTTCTTACAATAATCTGAGGTGGTACTTTACGCCAACGCATGAAAACTAATTGCACCAAAGAGATATTAACTCCAGATACCAATGCGTTGAACCAAAGTCCAACAGGAATAATATAAAATATTACCCATAATCCAAATAATGAAATAATCCCGATAACTATCAGGAGTCCTAGTTGTTGATCCATTTTTAATGATTTTTAAGTTTAACAATAATTTTGTTATAATCGATTTTTATAATTATAATTTCTTGATTCTGATCAATAAAGTCGCTATTTGTATGCACTTCATAAAATTCACCATTTATTAAAGCTTTTCCAGCTGGTGCCAATCGTGAGATGGATATTCCAACATCACCTTCCTTTACAGCATTAGTATCTAATTCATTTACCTTGCTTTCAATATTAGTGTTGAGCATTAGTTTTTTCCAGGTCTTTGATTTAAATGAATAATACAAAGAAATAACCATCACTATAAAAGTAGAAATTAATGTAATATAACCTGTTCTAACACCATATACATCAAAACTTTCCCATATAGCAAAAATAATAATTAAAGTGCCAAAAACTCCAACAACTGTAGTTCCTGGAATAGCAATTATTTCTACAATCAATAGAAATAAGCCAATAAGTATCAATAGAATAATAAAAGTTATCGACATTGTTTATTTTTTATAATATTTTAAAGCTTCCGGTAAGTTTTTACGCATTTCTGCAATCCTTTTTGTATCACTTGGATGTGTACTTAATAATTCAGGGACAGAGGAACCTCCCATCTGGCTCATTCTTTCCCAGAAACTAACTGCTTTATTTGGATCGTACCCAGCCATAGCCATAAAGAACAATCCTAGTTTATCTGCTTCGTATTCATGTTCACGAGAGTAAGCTAAAGTTCCCAACGTTGATCCAACTCCAAAGACAGTTAGAAATACATTTTTAGTTGCTTCGGGTTTGTTTTCCAAAGCAGCACTTAAACTCATACCACCTAACTGGATAAGTAGTTGCTGACTCATTCTTTCGCTTCCATGTTTGGCAACAGCATGTGCAATTTCGTGTCCCATAACTACAGCTAATCCATCGGCATCTTTTGATATAGGTAATAATCCGGTGTAAATAACAACTTTTCCTCCAGGCATGCACCATGCATTTACTTCTTTGTTATTTACCAAATTAAAATCCCAGTTAAAACCCTTGATTTCCGATGCCATCCCTTTTTGATTCATAAAACTGCCAACTGCTGCAGAAAGTTTATTTCCAACATCTTTTACCATTTTTACATTCGTGTTGGATATCGGTAGGGGAGGGTTTTGCGATAAAAAATCACTATAATTTGTGAAACTCATGCTTAGCATCATTTCATCAGGTACAATATTTATCCGTTTTCTGTTCGAAAATGGTACTACAGAACAGGCTACAGTAGTGATAAGCAGTAAAATTAAAAAATGATTTCTTTTTAACATGATTTTCTATTTTATTTCAACAGTTAAATTTCTATTTGACAATTCCTTATAAACAGGCTCCAATTCATAAATATCACCTGTTTTAATTACACATTTTCCTTTATAATGTGTAATTATTGCACATTGTTCTGCTTGCTGTGGTTCGTGATCACAAACATCTATTAATGTATCAATCACAAAATCAAAGGTATTAAAATCATCATTAAAAAGCACTAAATTCTTGACATCACTTTTTAATTGATCACTATCATTTGATTCAGAAACTTTCTCCTTAACCATAATTTTACTATTTAATTATGTAACAAAAGTAATAAAAAAAAAGTAATAATAAATAAAAGATTATCTTTTTAAATGGTGATTAATAATTATATCAAAACGATTAGAATCCATTAGAGCACTAAATCTGTATTGATTTTTTTTATCTTGTCCTTTTAGCTGATTATCAAATATATCAATTTTATATGAATCTTTAATTACTTTCCAGATTAATTCAGTACAATATAGTTTTGATGAATCATTAATATCGAAATCATGATCAAAAGGAAGCTTTTTCGAGAGAAAATATTTTGCCCTTTGAGAAATCGAAGAATCAGAAATTCCTTTTAATCTGACAACTATGATTGAATTCTCTTTGCTGTCTGAAATAAATCTAGACAATGTTTGTGATTGAACACCATCAAATTCGGATAATGATTGTGAAACGGTATGAATTACTTTAAAATGGTTGTTATCTTTTACTATAATAGCACAATGAGAAATATCATATTCTTCATTCATTGTAGTTACTATTAAATCACTTACCATACCAAAACCACGGCGGAGAATAATATCACCATCTTTTAATTTATTAATTTCATTCTGAGAAAGCGAATAGGTAGAAACAAAATGTTCCTGTTTAATACGGTAATTGTATAAAAACAGGAACATTAAAATTGTAGAAATAATTAAAACTGAAACTAAAATATATCTTTTCAAATTAATTAATTCTGAAAAAATTATTGAGCAACTACAGCTGTAGTATCAGTATCGGCTTGTTCAGAAACTGGTTCTGGAGCAGGTTCTCCACCCATTCCTTCTTTTTTCCAGTTTACCATCCATTTTCCTTCTTTTTTAATCAAATCTATTTTATCTTCTTTTGCATCCTGTCCTTCAATTCCACTAACTTTATACTGGCAAACTGCGGCTGAATCTCCAACCATTTCTGTATTTGTAATTTCGATTTTTACATTTTCAGATTTTTTCTTTGCTTCAGCTAATTTGGCTTCATCTGTATTGCCTGAGAACATTTTTATCATGTCAACCATTTTACCGGTTTCTTCATTCCCAAAAGTTTTTGCTTTTTCATAATCTAATTTATTTAAAGCAGTTAGAAATTCTTTTGCGACATTTTCTGGTTTGTCTCCACCTTTACATGCTCCAATAGTTAATACTACTAAAAGAACTAATCCTAAATTTAAAAGTTTTTTCATTTTTTTTGATTTTTACAGTTAATAAATAAAAGTACAAAATTAACATTTTTTTTGTTTTTATGATACTTATTTTCGCTTTTTTTGTTTTTTTTTAATATGCATATCAACGATTTTATCAATCAATTAAAATTATCTGTCAATCAGAATCTTCCAGCACATGAGGCTCATTTTTTAATGATGCCTAAGCAAAGGCGTGAAGATTTTGAAAAAACCAAACCTAATAATTTTACAAAAAAGAGTGCCGTTTTACTATTACTTTCCCAAAGAAACAATCAGCTTTACCTTACTTTTATCAAAAGACAAAAATATGATGGAGTTCATAGCGGACAAATTGCTTTTCCGGGAGGTAAATTCGAAAAGAACGACATCTCTCTTATTGAAACAGCTTTAAGAGAAACCAATGAAGAAATTGGAATTAATCCAATGGATATTGAAATAATCGGACAGCTTTCGGAATTATTTATTCCTCCAAGTAATTTTTTAGTTCAACCAGTAATTGGTTTTATCAATCATCAACCGATATATAAAATCAACAATTATGAAGTAGAATGTGTTTTTGAAGTTAGTTTAGAAGAATTACATTCAGCTAAAACAATGCATGATGCTGATTTTGAAGTAATAAATAACAAAACGATAAAAGCACCCTGTTATGTTTATGGTAATCATAAAGTGTGGGGTGCTACTTCGATGATATTGAGTGAATTAATTGAAATTACAAAAAACTTTATCGGTTTAGATTTAAGTTAAATATAAAAAATTTATATATTTTAACTTTTTTTAACCTTTCGCAAATGCAATTATTTCAACATCTTAACCGTTAATTGTTAATAAATAAAAGTATAAATCTAAATAATTGTATATATCGACTTATCTTTGCAACGTGTTTTAAAAAGCAAAAAAAATGATTACATACAGTGTAATTTTTGGAGTAATAACAGCTTATTTAATCGGTTCTATCGCTACTTCAGTATGGATTGGAAGAGCTTTTTTCGGAGTTGATGTAAGAACCTTGGGCAGTGGAAATGCAGGTGCAACTAATACAATCAGGGTATTAGGAACCAAGCCTGGCATTATTGTTCTTGTTTTAGACGCTTTTAAAGGATGGCTTGCTGTTTTTATCGGAGGTTTTTTTGCACCTGGATTTTATGTACCGGAACAAGTTGTAAATTTTGAACTTGTATTGGCTTTATTCGCTGTATTAGGTCATATTTTCCCTATTTATGTAGGTTTTAAAGGAGGAAAAGGTGTTGCAACTCTCGTGGGGGTTATCATTGCACTTTATCCAGCTTCCTTTTTTGTAGTTCTGGCTGTTTTTTTAATGGTGTTGATTTCATCAGGTTATGTATCATTATCTTCTATAACAAGTGCGTTGGCATTTCCTTTTATTTGCGTTTTCCTTTTTAAAGTTTCTTATCCTTCTTTAATTGTTTTTTCAATTTTGATTGCTGTATTTATACCATTAACTCACAAAAAAAATATTGTAAGACTTTTTCATGGGACTGAAAACAAATTTAAAATAAAAAAGAAATTAAAATAAATAACCATAAACCAATTATTAAAAAGCTGTCGTTTATTTTTAAGCCGACAGCTTTTTTTATTTAGTTCTTAATGAAGATAATAAATGATTAAAATATTAGATTTCAATATTTTTATTATAGATATATATTAACTGTAAATGCTTAAAATTAGTTGTTTCAGATGAATAAGATTCTTGAAATGAAATTGATGAATTAAAAAGAAAGTATAGAGTGGAAAAAGGTATTTCCAGAATACTGTTTCATTATAAAATAAAAAAGCAGATTAAAGAATAAAAAAGAACAAATACCGTTATTCATTACAAAAAAATAATTTTATCTTTGCCTATTAATGAGAATTGGAATCATAACATGTGTATTTATTTTTAGTTTGCTTATAACCAAAAGTTTATTTGCACAGGAACGTATTCGTTTACCTATTCAATTTTCGGGTGTTGTTGTTACCAGCGATAGCTTAAAACCCATACCTTTTACAAATATTGCAATAAAAAACACACATAGAGGAACTACTGCCGATTTTAATGGCTTTTTCTCATTTGTAGCTTTAGAAGGTGAAGAAATTGTTTTTTCGGCAATCGGTTACAAAAGAGTATATTACAAAATTCCAGAAATACTAACCAAAGATCGGTATTCATTGATTCAGGCATTAAGCGATGATACAATTATGTTGGCAGAAACGGTAATTCATCCATGGCCATCAAAGGAACAGTTTAAACAAGCCTTTGTAAACCTAAGTGTACCAGATGATGATTATGAAATTGCTATGAGAAATCTTGCAATGGAAGAATTAAAATATATGATTAGAGATTATAAGATGGATGGTAGTATGAACTATAAGAATTATATCAATCAACAAACAGATAAATTATATTATGCTGGACAGCTTCCACCTAATAATTTATTAAATCCATTTGCATGGGCTAAATTTATAAAAGCATGGCAAAATGGAGATTTTAAAAGAAAAGACTAAAAATACTTCAACCAAAAAAAATGAATTTTTCACAAAAGATATTCTTGCATAATATACTGATATTAATATTTGTAACTATTTGTACAACTTCTTTCTCTCAGGAAAAAGCAAAAATTACAGGCAAAATTACAGATGAAAAAAACATTCCACTGGAATATGTTACTGTTGGAATATTTGATCTTGATAATCCTATAGGTAACTCTACCGATAAATATGGACGTTTTAGCTTAATGATACCCTCCGAAAAAGATTTAGTTTTGTCTGTTTCGTTTACTGGATTTGAACCACAAAAAATTAAAATAAACCTTAAATCAGGAGAAATAAAGGAAATAAGTATCAGATTAAAGGAAATAGCCACTGAATTACCTGAATTTGTTATCAGGGACAGGGCGATCCGATCAACAAATTTTAACCGTCTTAATCCTAAAAATGTAACCCAAATTCCAAGTGTATCAGGAGGTGTAGAATCTCTTATAAAAACATTGCCCGGAGTAAGTTCCAATAACGAATTAAGTTCTCAATACAATGTAAGAGGAGGAAATTTTGACGAAAATCTTGTTTACGTTAATGATATCGAAATATACAGACCATTTTTGGTTCGATCGGGACAACAGGAAGGTTTAAGTTTTATTAATTCAGATATGGTATCTTCCATTCTTTTTTCAGCTGGAGGTTTTGATGCCAGATATGGTGATAAAATGTCTTCCGTATTAGATATTAAATACAAAAAACCAATAAAATTTGCAGGAAGTGCAGCTGCCAGCCTTTTAGGAGCGTCCTTGCATTTAGAAGGTACTTCTGATAATTACAGATTTACGTATTTAATAGGAGCTCGTCAAAAATCAAATCAATATCTGCTTAATTCTATGCAAACCAAAGGGGAATACCGTCCTTCATTTACAGATTTACAATCATTATTTACTTATGATTTAACTGATAAATTAGAACTTTCATTTTTGGGTAATTATTCAAGAAATATATACAATGTAGTTCCGGAAAATCGGGAAACTGATTTTGGTACAATAAATGAAGCCTTACGTTTGAAAATATATTTTGAAGGTCAGGAACTTGATAAGTTCGAAACTTTTTTTGGAGCTTTTTCTTTAAAATATCAGCCTAAAGATAATATCAGCATAAAAAATACAATTTCTGTTTTCCAATCTTTTGAAGATGAAACATTTGATATACAAGGAGAATATTGGTTATATCAATTGGAAGCAGATTTTGGGAAAGATGAATTTGGACAGGAAGCTTTTAACAGAGGTATTGGAAAATACATTGATCATGCACGTAATTATCTGAATTCTAAAGTTATTAATTTAGATCATCGGGGAAGTATTGCCAATAAGAACCATTATTTTCAATGGGGAGCCAAATATCAGAGAGAAGAAATTATTGATAAGCTAAATGAATGGAAATTAGTTGATTCATCAGATTTTTCATTGCCTAATTATCCAGATTCCATAGGAAGTCCGAATCCTCCGCATTATTTTCCTGAATTACAAAATGTTTATAAAGCCAAAAATGAACTTTATTCAAATAGAATATCCGGGTTTATTCAGGATTCTTGGACCATCGACGGGGATTCAAACCGATTGATGCTAACTGGCGGAATTCGATTCAGTTATTGGGACTTTAACAATGAATTGTTGGTAAGTCCAAGAGCAACAATTTCTTATAAACCTAAATGGGAGAAAGATATTATGCTTCGATTTTCGACTGGTATATATTATCAATCACCATTTTATCGTGAAATAAGAAATCAAAAAGGGGAATTAAATAAAAATATAAAATCACAGCAATCCATCCATTTTGTAGCTGGAATGGATTGGAATGTGATGATTTGGAAAAGACAATTCAAATTCGTTTCCGAAATCTATTATAAATATCTTGACAACTTAATCCCATATAATATTGATAATGTAAGAATTAGATATGAAGCAAAAAATATGGCAAATGGTTATGCTGCTGGTATTGATTTCAGGTTAAATGGAGAATTTGTAAAAGGAATAGAATCCTGGGCAAGTTTATCCATTATGAAAACGGAGGAGGATATTGACAATGATAATCATGGTTATATTCCCAGACCAACAGATCAAAGGGTAACATTCAGTTTGTTTTTTCAGGATTATTTGCCTAAAAATCCAAATATTAAAATGCACTTAAATTTGGTTTTCGGAACAAGTTTGCCTTTTGGTCCGCCTAATTCCGAAAGATACAAGCAAGTTTATCGAATGCCTTCTTATCGTAGAGTTGATATAGGTTCTTCATTTTTATTAAAAGGTCCTAAAAAAGTATTATCATCCAAAAATATCTTTAGAAAATTTGAAACCATTTGGTTAAGTGCCGAAGTATTTAATTTACTCCAAATCAGTAATACTATTTCTTATATATGGGTGAGTGATGTTAATAATCATCAGTATGCTGTGCCTAATTATTTGACTCCAAGGCAATTAAATTTGAAGTTGGTAGCTAATTTTTAATATAATAGTTTGTAAAAATTGTTTTATTTGTATTATCTTTGAAACAAATTTCAATTATTAATCTAATAAACCAATCTTATGAAAAAAATAATGATAATTTTGCTTATTCTCTTAAGTGCGCCTATTAACTTGTTTTCGCAACTCAGTATTGTCAAAATCAAATTTAACGAAGGTTATTATTCATCTCCAGCAAATAATGGGAAACTTAGTTTTACTTCATTGATAAATAATCAGGACTCTATACAACACACGAATATTCAGCTATATATAAAAAATTTACAAAACAACCAGATTTTTACTTCTCCAATAAAATCATTGATTTCAGTTGGTGATTCAGCTTTGATTAAAGTAGATAGTGTTTCTGCCTATTATCCTCCATATGTTCAAACAAATCAGTCGTTTATATTTTGGGTAAAATATGATCAGAATACCATTGTTTATTATACCGATACACTTAAGCTTTGGAATTCAAACAATGCATATTCTTCATTAGCAGTTGACAACAATATTTATACTGAAAAAAACTTTACTAAAATATCTGATACTTCAAGCTATAATTATGGAGGCATTATTGCAAATAAATTTATATTTAAAGATTTTTCAGGAAAATGCCCAATTGGAATGGCTCTGGCGTTAGGAGCAAGAACAACAATAGGAGCTATAATTAAAGGTGCTTTATTTAAAAAAAATGGTAATGATTTCATTATAATAGCTGAGTCTGATTATTTTACAATTCAATCTTCTGATATTAACACAGATTCAACAAATTCTCCAAATCTTACAAATCTTATTTTCTTGAATAATGATCAGTGTTTCTACAAAGATTCTATTTATCTTGCAGCAATATCATATTATGGAGGTAGTGATACTGTTTTTGTTGCACAGGATAATTCTGCCCTTTATCAAGAAGATTCGACTGTTTGGTTTTTTAATAATAATACAAATTCATGGCTAACTTTTTCAAATATTAAAAGCACACCTATTGTTAGATTATTATTTAATTATGGTAATTGCAGTTATGGTGGTATAGTGAATTTAAGTTCTAATGCTATACTATTAAATGGAAACTCAGGATCAATGCAATACATCGGATTAACTAATAATTGTAATAATATAAGCAATATCATTTGCAAACCATGGCTTACATGTTATATTATTGGAAATAATATAGTTGTGAAATCACTTTCAGCTAATCTGACTGGTTCTCCCAGATATGATACTATATTGGTTTATGACAATTATGGAGGAAGTACTTATTTTAATGTTACACAATTGGCTAATGTATCAGTAACTGAATATGATGATCTGTTTTTTGCAATTTACCCTAATCCTACCAATGATAAAATATTCGTTCAATTACCAGCAAATGTCAAAGTTAATTCATTTTCAATTTATTCTGCTATTGGAGAAGAAATAAAGAGAACTAATTGTATTAAAACAGATGATAAAGAGATTGTAATGGACGTTTCATCTTTATCAAAAGGAATGTACTTTGTAAAAATTAAAACGGATAAAAACGCTATCATTAAGAAGTTTATAAAAGAATAATCTT
>CAZYEM010000061.1:0-17276 GCA_964646395.1 uncultured Bacteroides sp. | reverse complement strand
GCTTCCATAAATATTTCAATAAGACCTTCTTTCAATGCCTGCATATAAATTGCTTTTGAAGCAGGAATTACTAACATCTGGAAATCTTTTGGTAATTTCTGTCCTTTCAGAATCATGGCAGCTTCACGCAAATCTTCCAAACGACCATTGGTACATGTTCCAACCAATGCTTGCTGAATTTTAGTTCCCTGAACTTCCGAAACTGCTTTTACATTATCAACATGATGAGGTGCAGCCACAACAGGGAAAATATCATTCAGGTTTATGTTAATTTCTTTTGCATAAATAGCATTTTCATCAGCCCAAATACCTTCAAGCTTGGTTCCAAAATGAGTTTCCAGAACTTCATCGGCTGGAAAAACAGCATTTTTTGCACCCATTTCCGAAGCAAGATTACATAAGGTCATTCTTGAAGAAATGCTTAATGAAGAAACTCCTTCACCATGATATTCAATTGACATATAATCGGCACCACTCGAACCTATCATTCCGATAATCCAGATTGATAAATCTTTGGCATAAACTCCTTTTGGCAATTTTCCTTTTAAATTAATTTTAATCGATTCAGGAACCCTAAACCAGGTTTCACCTTGTTTCCATAAACCTGCTGATTCAGTTCTGTCAATTCCCGCAGCAAAAGCATTGAAAGCACCTGCAGTACAGCTATGACTGTCGCTACCCACAATAACCATTTTAGGTTTAGCATATTCAGCCATAATCTGATGACAGATACCTTGTCCCACATCATGAAATTTATTAATTCCCTGTTCAGTAGCAAAATCCCTGATGCGTTGATAATCATTAGCTAACTTGGCATCAGTTGGAGGTGCATTGTGGTCTAAAACAATTAAAAGTTGTTCGGGATCAAATACTTTTGTTCCACCCATTTTAATAAAAGTCTTTTCGATACTTGATGTATTGTCGTGAGTTAAAACAATATCAGGTTTTTTGAAAACGATGCTTCCTTTTTCAGCATCAAATATTTTCTCAGCAAAAGTTCTTCCTGCCATAATGTATTTATTTAAAATTGTTTAATAGTAATTTTCATTTATAAACTTAGAATGCAAAGTTGAAAAAAAAATCAATTACTTCATATATATCAGATAAAAAATTTTAATGAATTTATTATTTCCATATTTACAAAACTAATATATTGATTTTCATCTTATAATTTCTAAAATAAAAATTTATAGAATAAATTAACTTAAGAATTTATCATGTTATTTAGCAAGTTTAATAGTTCTATTTTAGAATAAGGCTTTGAAATATAATGAGTACAACCCTCTTTAAGGTATTCATCTTTATGACCACTCATTGCATTTGCTGTAAAAGCAGCAATGGGAGTATTTTTATACCCTTTAATCTTTCTGATTTCATTTACTGTTTCAATTCCATTTATACCTCCCCGCAAACTAATATCCATTAAAATGGCATCATATTTTTTTATTTCAGCATTTTTAATTGCATTTACTCCATTTTCTACAATATCCAATTTGCAGAATGATTTCAGAATATAAGCTACTAATTTTCGACTATCGGCATCATCTTCAACTAAAAGTACGTTTTTGTCTTTTAATATTTCAATATAAATATCCGTACTATTGGAGTTGGATTTTGGTTTGTCAATTATTTCAATTTCATGATCTACAGCTGGTAGCCATAGAGTAAAAACGGAACCTTTGCCAATTTCACTTTTCACAGTAATGTTTCCGGCCATTAATCGTGCAAATCGCAATGAGATATTCAAACCTAATCCGGTACCTTCATAAGCTCTGGAGTTACCCTCACTTGCCTGACGGAATTCTTCGAAAATTAAAGACAAATGTTTTTCATCAATTCCAATACCTGTATCATGAACTTCAATGCATGCAAATTCCTTATCATCAATGATTCTATAAATTGATTTGATTGTTATATTGCCTTGTTTAGTAAATTTTATTGCATTGTTTATCAGGTTATTCAATATCTTATTTACCAGATTTTCATCTAAAATGGCATACATATTTTCTTTAGAAATATCGAGAACAAGAGATAAATTCTGTTTTGCTGCCATAGCAACAAAAAGATTGCTGCTTTCTTTAGCTAATAAATTTAAATCTTTTTTATGCAATTCAAGCTTACTAGAATCAGTTTCTATTAGCGACAAATCTAAAATAGAATTTAATGTATGCATTAATCTTGTACCACTTGCATGAATTGTTTCAGCCATCATCTGATGATTTTCATCTTCGATATCATCTTTCATTAATTCGGCAAATCCTAATATTCCATTAAGTGGAGTTCTTATTTCATGACTCATGTTTGCAAGTAATCTGGATTTAAGCAAACTAACCTGTTCTGCTTTCACTTTAGCATCAACCAATTCGGAAATCATAATTTTGTGTTCAGTAATATCTTCCTGAATACTAATAAAATGAGTAATATCACCTTTTTCGTTTAAAATTGGTGATATAAAAGCGGAAACCCAATAATACTCACCATTTTTCTTTTTATTTAAAAATTCACCTTGCCAATCTTTCCCTTTTAATAAATCATTAACCAGTATATTGTATTCAGTTCTGCTATCGGGAAAAACATCTTTAACTTTTTTTCCAATAATTTCTGATGAGTTGAAACCAGTTATTTTAGTAAAAGTTGGATTTAAATATTCAATAACACCTTCTTTATCAGCAATAATAATAATTGCCGGACTTTGCTCTATTCCTTTTGATAGCTGACGGATTTTATCTTCATCTTTTTTGCGCTGAACAATTTTCCAAACTGCATCCATCATTAATTTCAACTGCATTACATCAGTTTCATCATAATCCTCATCTTTATTTGCAACACCTACCGTTGCTACAATAATATTATCAATAAATACAGGAATGCTGAGAAAATTATGTAAAGGGGAATGACCCTCAGGATACCCTTTTTTCAATTCGTTATCTGTTTCAAAATTATTATTGATAATAGCTTTTCTTTGTCTGATGGCTTCGCCCCAGAAACCTAAATTATCAAGATGGTATGATCTGCTTTCTTCACCAATATTTATATCACATTCTTCAAGAACTCCTTTTGACCATGAATTTCTTTTTAATAACTTTGTTTCTTCATCATAATAATAAATATATCCTATTTTGCTGTTGGTTAGCAATACAACTTCATCAAGTGCTTGATCCAGTAATTCTTGAATTGATTCATGCTGACTTTGAGATATTCTTAAAAGTCCTTTTAGTCTTTGTTCGTTTCGTTTAATTGTATTTTGAGAGCTGATTCTTTCTTTATTCTGAATAGCTATAGATATAATATCAGCTATTTGACAGGCAAAATTTATTTCGTCGGTTTCCCAATCATGTTCTTGATTAATAAATTCAAAACAGACAATTCCCATTGTTTTACCGGAAATAACAATGGAAGCGTCAAGCAAAGATTTTATTTGAAGAGGTATAAGGAATTGTTCGGATAAACCCTTTGTTCTTTCATCTGTAAGTGGATGATTTGCATCTATATACTTTGAATTTAAAAATGCTTTAAATTCGTTTTTATGCTCATTTCTAAGAATCGTAGTATTACTTAAATGACTGTTATCTAAAAATTTATACAAATCAACACAGTTTAATTCTTCAGCAGTATCATTTAAAAGCCATATACTTACCTGACTTATACCGAAAGTTTTTGCAATCAATTCAGTTACTTCATTGGAAAATGAAATAATATTACCATTATTCAGATATTTTGAAATAGAAATTTCGGCTATTAAATCTTTTTGTAATTTAATCCGATTCATCATGGTATCCAGGGCTAATTTGGTTTCTTTCATTTGAGTAATATCCCTTCCATATACAACTAATCCTTTTCTGGATTTATCATCATTATATAAAGGGACTTTTATTACATCAAAATGATGAAAATTTCCATAAATATCAGGAATAATTTCATCGGTTCGGGAAGTTGTTTCTTTTGCAAAAGCTAAATCATCGGAAACACCACAATTTTTGAATGCTTCTTTATAGATATCAGCAGTATAATCAGCAAGTTCAAATTCATTTTTATTTTTATAATCAATATTATTTAATCTGTATAGTTCAATAATTGCATCATTTGCTTGTAACCATCTGCCTTCAGCATCTTTAAAACAGATAATATCAGGGCTTGCATTTATTAAGGTTTTTAATTTTTCCTCACTTTCTTTAATTCTGACATACGTATTTTTAAGTTCGGTAATATCAGACATTGCGATTATAATATGCTTATTATTGTCAAGAGAAACTGGTTCAATGCTAACTTTAAACCATTTGTTTATAATCCCTTCACTTGTTTCAATTTTGACTTCTGACTCAAAATCATGAATTCCAATATATTTATTAAATGCGATATCTATTGAATTATTAATCTTGCAATTTTTACAATTTGTTCCATACCCACAGCATTTATTTTCTTCTTTTCTATAAATACATTTAAATATATCTCCACATTTTTTATTTACTATTTCTATATTTGTTCTTTCAAATAATTTTTCAGCCGCAGGATTTGCAAAACTTATTATTCTATTTTCATCTAATACCAACATTCCAACCGGAGAAGAAAACAGAATATTATTTAAGTTATCTCTCTCTTTTTTAAGTTGATTTTCAGCTTTTTTACGCTCAGTTATATAATTTGAAATGCTTAAAATGCCATATTTGCCAGTTGGCAGTAAAACCTTTTTTTCATACAATTCAACATTATGAATGCTTTTATCCTTATTTACACTTTCAACTTCTTGAATAAGCGTTACACCAAACATTAATTTTCGTATATTTTCATTTACTATATGATGGAATTCGGGATTGATGAATAGTTTTACATTACTACCAATAAGTTCTTCCTTTGAAAATCCTGAGCTTTTACAAATCATATTATTAGCCTCAAGTATATTTCCATCTTCGTCTTCAAGAATTATTCCGGTTGGAGCTATATCGAATAATGTTCGGTATCTCTCTTCGCTTTCTATTAAAGCTTTACGGGATTTCTTTCTGGTTTCCTGCATTCCTATTGCAGAAGCAATAATTGTTAAAATCTGATCATGTTCTTCTGTAGGTATAAAATCTTTTTGAAAAACAGCACACAATGAACCTAAGTATTCATTTTCGCAAACAACTGCTTTTCCAACGTAAGTTTGTAATTTATAGGGTTTCACATTAGGGTCGGAAGAAAAATACATGGTGTTTTGCAAATCTCTGACAACATAAATATCCTTTGATTTCTTTTGTATAACATCATAACAAATATGACCTTCGGGCTTATCAATCGGGTTATAATCTGATGGAGCTTTCCATTGACCTATAGAACATAGCATCCCTTCTACCATTCTATTATACAGTGTACAGGTTGCTCCGAACAATTCGCCTAAAAGCTTGGTTAATGTATTAATGTTTTCATCATAAGATAATCCTAAATTTACCAAACAATCATTTATTTTTTTCAGTTGATATTGAGTGTTCTTACGATCATTTATATCGCGAACTACTGCTAAAACACGACCTTCTCCTCCAATATTTGTACTTTTTAACGATACTTCTACCCAAAACAATTCTCCATTTTGTTTTTTTGCCAACCATTCAAAAACCTGAGGTCCATCTGTAATAGTTTTTTTAATTAACAATTGTGCTTCTTTCTCTGTATATGGTTCATAAGGAGCACTTAATATTTCGGTTTCAATTTGTAATAAAGATGATTTATCTCTGAAACCAAAAATTTTCAAAGCAGTTTCGTTCGCATCTAATATTATTCCGGTTTCTTTATCATGTATAAAAATAGCTTCATTGGTTGAGTTAAAAATTTCTTTATAATTTCGCTCGCATACATTTAAATTTTCTTCTGCTTTTTTTCTGTCAGTTATATCCTTAATTAATAACATCATGGCTTTTTCCCCATAATAATCTATTAATTTAGCTGATACTTCAACATTTATAATTGAATTATCAAAACAAATCAATCTTTCCTCATTTACTATTCCTGTAAAGGAATTAGAATGAATGCTATTTGTAATCTTTACTGAGACACTTTCTTTATCATCAGGATGAACAAAATCAAGAACAGAAAAACCAATTATTCCCTTTTCATTTTTGGCTTTTATCATTTCCTTCATTTTGTTATTTACATATACAATTTCATTATTTACATGAACAACAACACCTAATGTAATATTTTCTATAATAGTTCTGTATCTTTCTTCACTTTCATACAAGGCCAGTTCAACTTTTTGTTTCTTTATTTTATCTTCTTTTTGTAATAACGCATTTTTTAATGCATTTCCCAATCGTTTAATATGTTCTTTCAAAACATAATCAACAGCACCAGCTTTCATACATTCTACTGCAATATCCTCATTTTGTGACCCTGTAACTATAATCACCGGAGTTAAAGGAGAAATTTGCTGAGTTATTTTTAATGCATCCATACCTGTAAAAGCAGGCATACTATAATCAGATAAAATTATATCCGGATTAAATTCAGTTAAATATGTTGTAAATATTTCTTTATTATCGGTCCTTTTGAAAGTAGCGGTTGGAAAAATCTTTTTAATTTCACGTTCACATATTTCGGCATCTGTATATGAATCTTCGGCAATTAATATCTTGTAATCCATAAAATAATTTATTAAACTGTTTAATAATTTTTTATTTTCACTTTGTAATATTTTAATAATCTATTTTTTATTTGTTGCAGGTTCTATAATTAAAAGAATATTTTTTGAATTTAGCTTAGCTTCAAGCCATTTATTTATTTTTTCTTTTTCCTGATGAGTTATTGCAGTTGAATAAAAAATTATAACATCTGTAAATTTATAAGATGAATTATCAAATAGCTTTGATTGTGAATATAAGCAAGCTGAAATCTGAGGAAATAATGGTTTTATTTCTTTTAAAATCTCTTTACCTTTATAATCTACTTTTTGCAAACTATCAAGTTTTAATTTATAAAAATTAATTTCATTTTGTAACAATTGATTTGTTTTCAACTCTTTATTATCATCATTAAATGAAAACCCTTGCTGAAAAATTATATTTACATTTTGTAAATTAAAATCTTTGCTTTTTGATGAAATTAATTCTTTTTGATCAGCTGTTAATATTTTTCCACCATAAATAAGCTTGATTTCTTTTTTAGAATAATCTATTTCATTTTTAAGTAAGTACCCACCTTCAATTAAAGTAATATTATTTACAAAATTCTTGCTGTTTCTAATAAATGCATCTTCTTTAATTAACTGATAACCAAAATAGATACTTGGCAATAATGTAATTAAAACAATTGTGGTAACCCAGCGGTTTGCTTTTATTTTATTTTTTGTGGAGGATTGTTCAATAATTGGAATTTTAATAAATCGGGAAGTAATAAAAGTAGCTAATGCAATAAAAACAGTATTAATAGTGAATAAGTAAAATGCACCGAAAAAATAATACCATTGAGCAGTGGCCAATCCAAAACCAGCTGTACATAATGGAGGCATTAAAGCAGTTGCAATAGCTACTCCGGGAATAACATTACCTTTAACCTTGCTTGAAATTGCCAGAATTCCGGCAAGTCCACCAAAAAATGCTATCAGAACATCATATATACTTGGACTTGTACGGGCTAATAATTCAGAATGTGCTTCGTTAAGCGGAGAAATCAGAAAATAGACGGTTGATGTAATTAAACTTACAATTACTGCAAAAGTAAAATTGCTTATCGACTTTCTTAATAAGATGAAATCATAAGAAGCTACACTGTAACCTATTCCAAGAATTGGGCCCATCAATGGAGAAACAAGCATGGCTCCAATTATTACTGCTGTAGAATTTACATTTAAACCAACAGAAGCAATAAAAATAGCAAAAATCAAAATCCAAAGGTTTGTACCTTTGAAAATAATTCCCTTTTCAATCACTTCATGAATAACTGAATAATCTTCACGTTCGTTTTTTAATCTGAAATTTTTAAGGATGTTTAGTATCATAATTATAAAAAAATATTTTGCTTATTGATTAAAATGGTGTAATCGTAAGTCCAATAGAAATAGGAAATATTTGAGGACCTTTGTCTTTATCGAATATTTTAGCTAACGAATAATAAGTCATTATATTAAAGCGACCATAGCCAATTCTTCCAATTATTCCATAATTCCAATCATTAATGTTTCTGATATTGCTTTTTTTGATAACAACCTGTTCTGATGTCATTTCTATAACATCCTCACCTCTGTACTTAGTGTGATTACTTATATTATATCCAATTTTGAATCCAACAGAAATTCTGAATCTTTTATTTCTTTCCGCAATAGTTTTATATTTCAATTCAACAGGAATCTCAATATAAGTAAGATTCAGTTTATTTATACTGTAAGCAACCGGTTTATTATAATAATTTCCCAAGGTTTCAAAAATTGTATTTCCATCAGGAAGATTTGCAGAATTTCTGCTCAAAATCGGTATTGCATCACTATAAAAATTATGGGAACTTACTCCAATTCCAAGAGCGATACTGAAATCTGTTTTTGCAATTGGACGATTAAGCATAGCATAAAACCCAACACCTTGGTTTATAGTTCTTAAATCAATATCAGAAGGAACATCCTGCCATAAGTCATTAAAAATATCGAGCAAAATTATATCCTTACCTTGATTTTTTTCTTTCACAAAACGTATGGTATCCTGCGAATAAGTGGAAATTGATAAAAATAATAAAAATAATAAAAAATAATTCCTTTTCATAAAAAATAAAATTGTAAATAATAGAACAAAGATAAGTATTTTTGCAAAGCAAATTATAATCTTACTATTTTGCAAGCGAATAAATTTTAATTTAATTATTATAATGAAAATAGCTGTTGATTTTGATGGTACTATTGTTGAAAATAAATATCCGGAAATTGGTGAAGAACAATTATTTGCATTTGCTACACTAAAAGAATTTCAAAAACAGGGTCATCAACTGATTTTATGGACATACCGATGTGGTGGAAGCTTAAGGGAAGCTATTGACTTTTGCAAACATAATGGTATTGATTTTTATGCTGTTAATAAAAATTATCCGGAAGAGAAGTATGATGAGAAAATAAGTCGAAAAATTGATGCTGATGTATATATTGATGATAAAAATATTGGTGGGTTTTTAGGCTGGAGCAAAATATGGGAACTATTGGGAAATGATTCATTTGATCAAAAGCAAAAGCAATTATTAAAAAACAGAGGTTCTAATCGTTTTCTATCCATTTTTAAAAGAAAATAATTGACTGATAAAAAAAAAATAACAGACTGGTTACCTACAACGGTAAAAGAAATGGAAATGAGAGGCTGGAAGCAAGCAGATATTATCATTGTTTCTGGTGACGCTTATGTGGATCATCCAGGATTTGGACATGCTGTAATAGGCAGAATACTTGAAAAACAAGGATATAAAGTTGCTATTTTACCCCAACCCAATTGGCGGGACGATTTACGTGATTTTAAAAAATTAGGAAAACCTCGTCTGTTTTTCGGAGTTGCAGCCGGATGTATGGATTCAATGGTAAATCATTATACAGCTAATCGTCGTTTACGTAGTGATGATGCTTATACTCCAGGTGGAGAAGCAGGCTTTAGACCAGATTATGCTACTATTGTTTATTCAAAAATACTGAAAGATTTATTTCCGGATACACCTGTAGTTATTGGTGGAATTGAAGCTTCTCTCAGAAGAGTAACTCATTATGATTATTGGTCGGATAAATTAAAAGCGTCCATATTATTTGAAAGTAATGCCGATCTTTTGGTTTATGGAATGGGAGAACAGGCAATTATTGAAATTGCAAAACAAATTGGTGATAATATTCCGGTAAATGAGATAATAAATATTCCTCAAACAGCTTACAAACAACTATTGCCAAATTTAGAATATAATATTAATGATTGGAAAACAATTGAAATCGTTTCTCATGAACAATGTTTGATTGATAAAAAAGCTTATGCTTCCAACTTTAAAATTATTGAAGAAGAATCGAATAAAATGTATGCAAACAGGATTAT
This sequence comes from uncultured Bacteroides sp., assembly GCA_964646395.1. Classification (GTDB taxonomy): domain Bacteria; phylum Bacteroidota; class Bacteroidia; order Bacteroidales; family JACABE01; genus JACABE01. Next base: position 7,263 of record CAZYEM010000061.1, on the reverse strand, counting down.
TCAAAAAAATGGAAATCATTTTTTAGTGATAAACCCTCCATTTCCAGTAATGACAGAAAACCAGATAGATAATTCTTTTGATTTGCCATATACCAGACTTCCACATCCAAAATATGAAAAACGTGGGGCAATACCTGCTTATGAGATGATTAAATTCTCAGTAAACATTCATCGGGGCTGTTTTGGTGGATGTGCTTTTTGTACAATTTCAGCACATCAAGGGAAATTTATTAGTAGTCGCTCTGAAACATCAATTTTAAATGAGTTGGAACTAATTTCAGATTTACCTGATTTTAAAGGATATATTTCAGATTTGGGTGGTCCTTCAGCAAATATGTATAAAATGAAGGGAAAAGATGAAAATATTTGTAGTAAATGCACCAGATATTCATGTATTCATCCAGTTAAATGTAAAAATCTGGATACCAACCATTATCCTCTCATTAATCTTTATCAGAAAGCATCTGAAATTAAAGGAATAAAGAAGATATTTATTGGAAGTGGAATTCGATATGACCTTTTTGTTGGAAAAACCCATCAGGAAATCATAGAAAATGGATATGACATTTATGCGAAAAAACTGATAACCAACCATGTATCAGGAAGACTTAAAGTAGCACCTGAACATTCATCGGATTCAGTTTTAAAGTTGATGCGAAAACCCTCATTTCAAATTTTTCACGAATTTAAAACTAAATTTGAACGAATTTCAAAAGATTCAGGACTTAATCAGCAGATTATCCCCTATTTTATTTCAAGCCATCCGGGATGCGATTTAGCCGATATGGCTTTACTTGCATTGGAAACTAAAAAATTAGGATTTAAACCTGAACAGGTTCAGGATTTCACTCCTACCCCTATGACATTAGCAACCGAAATCTATTACTCAGGTTATCATCCATATACGTTAGAAAAAATTTACGTTGCAAAAACGCCTGTACAAAAACAAGATCAAAAAAGATTTTTCTTCTGGTATAAATCAGAAAATCATCAATGGATTCATAATTCGCTCAAAAGCATTAACAAAGAAGATATTGCAATAAAATTATTACCTCAGAAAAAATATAACTCACAAAATACAATGATAAAAAGTAAAATCAGAAAAAAATAAAACATTTAAATATAATGTGTTTGAAAACAGCAAACTTATGTTAATGAATATTAAAATAGCACTAAACAGTATTAAAAAACATTATTTTTTCATAACTTTGCAAATTATTTTAATTATATGTATAGGTATGTATTAGTGATTAGTGTTAAAAATATTTCTTTAGTTATAATTTAATTGTATATTTCATTTCAGAATTTAAAAAACAATACCATAATTATCTTTAAACAAATAGTTTTATTTCACATTAAAACATATCTATAAATTTATAAATCAGATTATTAAGAATACTATGCATAATTTTCACATTCCGGTAATGGGTATTGGTTTCACAATTGATACTCCTGTAAAAGTTGCACCTTTGGGAATAAATTCAGTTATATCATTATTAGATGATATGCTAATTGAAAAAATGAGAAAATTTTATTGCGAAAAATTTGAGATTCCATACATGGAAATTACAAATAAAATGGAAGATTTTCGTGCAAAAAGGATTACTTCTTATCTTAATACCATTGATAAAATAGTTAAAGATAAATTTAATGAAATTAAAGCTTCTGCTAATGATTTTGGAAAAGACTTTGAGAAATATTTTGATTTACTACCTGACTTTTCACCACTTAAGCAAAAATTTATTGAATTACAAAATGATCTTCACAAGAAAAAAGATGATTTTTATGCATTGTTAGACAATATGACACATGGTGATATTGATGTTAATATCATGACCAAATTAGATAAATCAAACTATTTTGAAGGTGTTCAGCAAAGCGTTGAATTTAATGATGCTCATGCAGCTTTAAGAGGTTTTGCAAACAGTGATCTCAATTCCTCAATAGTGTTATCTGCAGGTATGAATCCAAGATTATATGCATATATTGAAAAATTTGAAGATTTTTATCCTGATAATAATGGAAATATAAAAAAGAAAATAATATTAAAAGTAAGTGATTATCGTTCAGCACTTATTCAAGGAAAAATGTTTGCAAAAAAAGGTATTTGGGTTTCTGAATATCGAATAGAATCTGGATTAAATTGTGGCGGACATGCTTTTCCAACTCAGGGTCATTTAATTGGACCTATTTTAGAAGAATTTAAACAAAGCAAATCTGAATTGATACAGTCTATGTATGAATTATTTACAAAAGCTTTAGAATCTCAGAATCGTTTTTGTCCGCCAACTCCACCAAAATTGAAGATAACTGCACAGGGAGGCGTTGGAACTCATTTAGAACATGATTTCTTGATTAAATTTTATGAACTTGATTCAATTGGTTGGGGATCACCTTTTTTATTAGTTCCCGAAGTTGTAAATGTTGACGAAAATACTTTAAAATTACTTTCTAATGCTACAGAAAAAGATTTATATCTAAGTAATACCTCTCCTTTAGGTGTTCCTTTTAATACACTTAGAAACAATACAAAAGATGTTGAAAAACAAGAATGGATTGATTCTGGTAAACCTGGGAGTGCTTGCCCTAAAAAGTATGGTGCCATTGGTGCTGAAGGTATGTGTACTGCATCAAGAAGTTATCAGAGAAGAAAAATCAAGGAAATTGAAAGTTTAGATTTAAATGAATCCGAAAAGAAGGCTGCAATTGATAAAATAACTGTAAAGTCTTGCATTTGTGTTGGATTAGGAACTTCAGTTTTATTAGTAAATGAAATTGAAAATAAAGTTGAAGGACCTGCGGTATCTGTTTGTCCTGGTCCTAATCTTGCATTTTTTGATAAAATAATTGGATTAAAAGAAATGGTTGACCATATTTATGGTAGAACAAATTTACTAAGACATGTAAATCGCCCTAATATGTTTATCAATGAATTGATTTTATATTATAACTATTTAAAATCAGAAATTGAAAATTTTCATTTACCAATAGCTGAAAAACAAAAAGATTATTTCAATACATTTAGAAACAATTTGTTGAATGGAATTGAATATTATTTTTCTTTGACAAATGGAATTGAAAACGAAAGCTTTAATTTCGATTTATTACAAAAATACAAAGATAACTTATTAAAATTAGCTATCTAAATCTTCATATTTAGGGTAATATTTATTCATTTTTTAGTCAGAATTATAGAATATATTTTAAATTTATTAATAACCCATCATATCTATTTCCGTCTTCCAATATTTTGTTTACATTTGCATAAAAATACAAATGAACACAATATTAAACCGTAATTTATTTTTAGTAAAGGAACATGTTGGCATTTTTAAAGCAGCTAACAACTTTGATATTTACAATCCAGATTCACAGGAAATAATAATGAATTGTCGTGAAGATAACCTCGGTTTCTTTACAAAACTATTTCGTTTTAGTGATTATAAGAGAATGACTCCTTTTCATATATTGGTTAAAACAACAGATGGAAATCCGGTATTGACAGTAAAAAGAGGTATTTCAATATTTCTTTCTACAGTTGAAGTGTTTGATGAAAAGGATCAGTTAGTCGGAAAATTCCAACAGAAATTTTTCTCAATAGGTGGAAAATTTGATGTTTTGGATGCAAATGAAAATATATTATGCACGCTAAAAGGAAAATGGACAAGCTGGGATTTTAAATTTGTTAAAGATAATGTAGAATTTGCTCATGTAAGCAAAAAATGGGCTGGTTTAAGTAAAGAACTTTTTACTTCTGCTGATAATTACATTCTTGAAATCCATAAAGATGTTCCGGAAAATAATCCAATGCGAACACTTATTATGGCTGCAGTTTTGTGTATAGATATGGTTTTAAAGGAATAATATTCATAAAGACAACAAAATATTTATGCTTCAAAAACAGATGTATTTATGAATCTTTTGAATTATCGCCATATTATTTTTGATTGGAACGGTACACTGCTTAACGATATTTTACTGGCAGTGGATGTTATTGATAAAATGCTTGTAAAAAGAGGATTACCAGGCATGACAGTTGAACGATATAGTCAAATTTTTGACTTTCCAGTCAAAAATTATTATCAAAACATTGGATTTAACTTTAACATTGAGTCCTTTGAAAATATTGGAACTGAATTTATTCTCGAATATGATAAACGTCAATATGAATGTGAATTACAAAAAGGGAGTATCAGATTTATTGAAAAACTTTTTCATAAAAAACTACATTTAAGCATTTTATCAGCAAGAGAGCAATCTATGCTTGAGCAAAACCTAACTTATTATGGTTTAATGAATTTTTTTTCGATTGTTTCAGGATTAAAAGATCATTATGCTAATGGGAAAATCGAAAATGGATTAAAACTGATAAATGAATCTCATATTTTACCATCCGAAACATTATTAATTGGCGATACATTACATGATTTTGAAGTTGCAAAAGAAATGGGAATCGATTGTATTTTTATTTCTTCGGGTCATCAGTCTATAAATAGATTATTAGCAACAGGAATTCCTATTTACAATTGTTTTATGGATATTGAAATATAAATTGGATTTATTTAAATAACCACTTGTTGAAAAATTTGGTATAATTTGGTATTAAAATAAATACCATTATTGGAACTACAACAATAGTAATTGCCAATGTTCTGAATAAAGGATGAATTAATAAAATCTGATTATTAAAAAGTAAAAAAATGATAGTAATTAGTGGATATATTGCTAACCATATTATTATTGCCATTTTCCATTTAGGTGGTTGCTTCATTGTTGATTTTTTTTCAATTTTAAACAAGTATTAAATAAAAAAGTTTTTTTCCTACATAATTAAAAACTTGATTTTTTTTCACCCATTCAAGTTTTTTAAATTACACTGATTTATAATATAAACAACTTAAAACAAATGAAATATATTGACTTAACCAAAATCATGCATTTTTTATTGTGAATCCAAATATTCATAATGAATTTTATTATTGTTTTATTAATAAATAGATGCAGATTTTTGTCTTTTTATGATTTTATTTTTATAATTCGTGAAATTCGTGGACAATAAAAATAAATCTGCGAATTTTAGTTTAAAAGTAAAATTGTAAAGGATTGCTCTGCAACTTAGTTTTTATTAAATTTGCAAAAAAAACATTCATGATAAACTTTACACTAAACGATCAAGTAATTATATTTCAAGGAAATGATGAAACAACATTGTTTAATTTTCTGCGGAATGAATTAGATATTATATCAGTTAAAAATGGTTGTTCAGGACAAGCAAGTTGTGGTGCTTGTATGGTAGAAATTAATGGAAAACCCAGATTATCATGTGTTACAAAAATAAAAAATCTGGAAGGATCTGTAATTTATACAATGGAAGGCTTTCCTAAATATATAAAGGAAACTTTAGGTAAAGCTTTTGTAGAAAAAGGAGCTGTTCAATGTGGATTTTGTACTCCAGGTTTTATTATGAGAACTAAAATTCTTTTACAGAATAATCCAACTCCTGATATTAATGAAATCCGAAATGCTTTAAAATCAAATCTATGCAGATGTACAGGATATAAAAAAATTGAAGAATCAATAATTTATGCTTCAGATTATATTAATCAAAATAAGGAAATAGAACCAAAGCCACAAACAGGGAAAGTAGGAACTTCTTATCCTAAATATAATTCATATAAAACAGCTATAGGAGAAAGAGCTTTTGTAAATGATATTAAAATTGAAGGTATGTTATATGCTGCTTTACGTTTTAGTGATTATCCAAGAGCAAAGGTAATAAAAATAAATACGGATATAGCAGCTATTGCTAAAGGTGTTATCAGTGTTTTTACTGCTAAGAATATTCCATCAGCACATAAGATAGGATTGATTTACAATGATTGGTCATTGATGATAGCTGAAGGTGAAACAACTCATTATATTGGTGATGTTATTGCTGGCATTGTAGCTGATACAGAAGAAAATGCAAGAAATGCCACCAAATTAATTGAGATTATTTATGAAGTTTATGAACCAGTAACTGATGCAATACTTGCATTAGATAAAACATCAATTCAGGTTCATGATAATCATTCAAATTTACTGGATAATTGCATTATTAAAAGAGGAAACGCAGATGAAGTTATCAAAAATTCAGCATTTAATTCTAAAGGAATATATCAAACACAACGCATAGAACATGCCTTTCTTGAAGTAGAAGCTGCAATTGCTTATCCTATTAATGATGGAATTGAATTGATTTGCCAAAGTCAGGGTATATATGAGGACAGAAGACAAGTTGCCAAGATTCTGGGTATTTCTGAAGACAAAGTCAGAGTGGTTTTAGTTCCAAATGGAGGAGGTTTTGGAGGAAAAGAGGATATGACAGTTCAGGGTCATGTAAGCATGATGGCATTTCTTACTCAAAAACCAGTTAAACTAACACTTAGCCGTGAAGAATCAATTATAATGCATCCTAAAAGACATCCTGTTTATATGGATATTCAATTAGCTTGTAATAATTCAGGAAAATTAACGGCAATAAAACTAAGGGCAGTTGGTGATACAGGAGCTTATGCATCTGTTGGGACTAAAGTAATGGAAAGGGTTGCCGGACATGCCAATGGTGGATATTATATTCCTGTTGTGGATATTGAATCCAAAACTGTTTATACCAACAACATTCCATCGGGAGCAATGCGGGGATTTGGTGCTAATCAGGTAGCTTTTGCCCTTGAGGGTTGTATAGATGATTTATGCAAACAGGGAAATTTTGATCGCTGGCAATTCAGATATGATAATGCTTTGATTGATGGATTATCTACAGCTACAGGTCAGAAACTGAAAGGTGTAGGAATCAGGGAATGCTTATTGGCTTTAAAAGATGAATATAATAAAGCAAAATATAAAGGTATTGCCTGTGGAATCAAAAATAGTGGAATCGGTAATGGGATGGTCGATTTTTCCAATGTCATAATAGAAATTATTTCATCCGAAAAGGTTTTAATTGAACATGGTTGGACTGAAATGGGACAAGGCATCCATACTATGGCAATCCAAACACTGTGTGAAGAAACAAATATTTCGCCCGATTTAATTGAAGTTCGTGTAGATTCAGCAGCTCAAATCAAAACTGGTATGACAACTTCTTCCAGAGCAACTGCTTTATTAGGAAATGCTATAATTGATGCCTGTAAATTATTAAAATCAGATTTGACTGAACATTCATTAAATGAACTAATTGGCAAAAAATATTTTGGTGAATTTAAATGTGATTGGACAACT
>CAZYEM010000060.1:0-17333 GCA_964646395.1 uncultured Bacteroides sp. | reverse complement strand
ATTATTTAATTATTTGTAATTAGAATGCAAAGGTAGGCTGACAACCTTTCAAAAGTGTTATACAATTTTAGCGACTAATTGCAATATTCACACTTTTGGATATTTAAAGCTGAAGTTGGTATTGTTTAATATAAATTGAAGACCTGACCATTTTTATTTTGATCTGGATTATTATAATCAGGAGTTCTGAGAATAAATGATTATCATTTTATTATTTAGTCGTTTTTCTTTTGATATTGATTTTCATTATAGGAGGCATGGTATCTCCCAATAAAAAGCCCCATGGTTTTAGAGCATCAATATGATCGAAAATCAATTTTATAATTGCAAGCAGTGGAATCGACAAAAACATACCCGAAATCCCCCACAAGGCATTGCCAGCAAACACAACAATAATAGAAAACAAAGCATTAATCCTTACTTTGGAAGCTACAATAATAGGTACAATAAAATTATTATCAATAAGTTGGATAAAATAATACAAAGCCAGCACATACAGTGCAAACCAAGGCGAAGTTTCTGTTGCAAGGGCAATCATCATCGGTAAAGCTACAGCCACCAATCCGCCGATATAAGGAATAAGATTAAGCAAGGCACCAATAATTCCCAACAAAACAGCATATTCAATTCCGAGTATCATAAGAGCTGCTATATTCATAATAGCAACCATTACAGCTTCAATAACCAACCCAAACAAATATCGCTGAATCAATGATTTTATCTGAGTAACCATTTGAGCAACTTCAAGTTTGTTATTTCCACTGAAAAGCCTGTGAATAAATTCGATTATCAATGGTTTATAATACAAAATAATAAAAACATAAACCGGTATCACAAACAAAACCACCAGTCCACTACCCACAATAACAAGAGTTTGCCCAATAGCAGCACTCCCAGTATCGATAAGTTCACTTTTGGTTTGAGTAATCCATTGCTGAATCTTGTAAGGTTTAATATCAAAATATTCGGAAGTCCATGCAATGGTCTGATTTAAAATCAAAGTAAATTTATCAACCAATAAAGGCCATGAATCGCTAAATTTGCTCATTTGCGAAAACAATAAAGCACAAAAGGCTACAATGATAATAAATGTAAGGGCTAAAGTTATTACTATTGCAACAATGCGATTTATCCTTATTCTTTCAAAAAAGCTAACTACCGGACTTATCAATATGGCAATAATAACGGCAAAAACCAATGGTACTATAATATCCTGACCGATAGAAAGCATATTTATAAACACATACAATCCTACCAATATTAAGGCAGCTTTAGCATAAATTGGAAATTTAAGAAAGCTATTTACCCCGTTGTCCAAAATTGCTTTAGTTGTTTTCATCTCCGGCAGCCTTATTAAATCTGTCGCCCAACTTGGTCTTCAACATATTGAAGAATTGAGAACCTAAAGACTTAATTGTTTCAGGATTCTTGGAAATAAAATTGGTAATTCCAAACATCAATGCATTACCCAGCAATTTCTTAAAAGGACTGTCAGATGTGCCCACAAATAATTTCTTTGAAATATAACCAGTAACTAATCCAACTGTAGCATTTAGCAAATTATCCTTTAATTCGCCCGACGAAGCCACATCCTTAATTGCGTGTTTAATAAGATTAATAGGTTTAAAACTTTCGTAAGTAAACAAAAGATGTTCTTTTACAAGATAACCTTCATAAGCCCGCTTATTTTCAAGCTCGATAATGGCTTCCATCAAACTTCTTTCCGAATTTATTTTGTGCATGATTATTTTTATTGAAGTGCTTGTTTGATAATTAAATCGCTAATTGGCTTTTTAATCCATTTATACATAAAAAAATGCAGTACCAAAGCAGCTAACAGATAAAAAGCTGCAACAATGAAAAATCCATAATATATTTTTCCTAATAGTTCGCCTAAAAATAAAGCAATGCCGATATTCATTATCAATGCGAACAGAGAAAACATTATAATAACACTCATACGAGCTATTAATGCAGTTACAATAATAGTAGTAGTATGCAATAATCTGAGTTTTGAAAGCTCAAAAGTAGTTCTTACATAAATCTCAATTCGTTCAAAAAGAGACACAAGCAATTCGGTAGGTGATTCCATAATCTTTATTATATTAACTATTAAAAAGCTTACAAAAAGCACTGATTACCAGCTATCAACCTGTAATTAAATGCTTTTTGTAAACCTATATTTTTTTACTTTTCTTTTTTACCGGAATCATTTATTTCTGCTTCCGCTTCTTCCATTTTATGTCTTGCTTTCTTCGTCATATTTATTGCTTCCTGCTTAATATCTTCATATTTTTCGGTAACGGTATCCATAAAATCATTAAATTTATCTTCCAGATCATCTACATATCCATTACTTTTCTTAGCAATTTTTTTTCGGGTAACAGAACCTTTTTCGGGAGCAAATAAAATCCCTAAAGTTGCACCAATGGCAGCACCTGCCAATACACCTAATATTACTTTTCCTGAACTCATGATTTTTATTATTATTTGGTAAATATTAATTATTAATAAAGTACAAAGGTAGGTGTCGATAAGCGGCTTTGCATTACATAATTTCTTTATATAATTACATCATTCACACATTTATGAAAAACTGAAATTCGATATTAAAGTAAGGTTTAAATGCAAAAAATCCGAAGTCTGAATTACTCATTGAGTAATTTCAAACTCCGGATTTAAGACTTTTAACACATTCATTAAATTTGTAGTAAAACCTTTAATTTAAATGATTTCTAAACTTAACAGGTTTGTACTTTACGTAAAAGTCTGATTATAATTTATACAATCTTTTCACTCACTTTACTCTTTTCATCACGTTTGGCATGTTTAGCCGCCCGTTTTTCTTTCAGGTTCAGAATTGCTTCCTTTTTCCCTGATTTTTCTTTTCCTTCTTTTTCTTTTGACATTCTGTTTATTTTTTAAAAAACTTAATGCACAAAGGTATGTTGGTTTCCTGCTTAAATTATTACACAATAATCAAATAGATTTACATCATTCACACTTTTTGAATCAACCTAAAAACATAGAAACCTTTTGAAAAGTATCAAATTATTAGCATTATGATTAATCATTTAAGTATAAAGACCATTAATATTTATGGTAAAAAGCAAAAAAATATGTAGGTTTGCAAAATAATACATGCTCATGAAACCTTTTAATATAACAATATTAGGCTGTGGATCAGCTACACCTTCAAAAATGAGAAATCCGAGTGCTCAGTTAATTAACCTGCATGAGAAAATGATATTATTTGATTGTGCGGAGGGTACTCAAATGCAAATGCGAAAATATCGTGTAAAAAACAACAGAATCAACCATATATTTATCAGTCATTTACATGGGGATCATTACCTGGGATTAATGGGTTTGCTATTTACCTATCATCTGTTTGGAAGAATAACTACTTTACATATTCATGCCCCAAAAGAAATGAAAGATATTATCGATATTCAATTAAAAGTTTCAAATTCAGAGTTATGCTATCCTTTACTATTTCATGAATTGCAAACAGATAAATTTCATCTGGAGTTAGAAACCAAAACATTTAATGTTTATACATTTCCATTAAAACATAGTATTCCAACCTGGGGTTTCATCATTAAAGAAAACTATACCGGATTTAAAATAGACAAAACATTTATTAGCAATGAGAAACCAAGCATTATTGATATTCATAAAATAAAATCGGGTGAAGACTATATAAATGCAGAAGGTAAATTTTATAAAAATAAAGAAATCACAAAAGCCGGTGATCGTTTACGATCTTATGCATACTGCACGGATACACTTTATGACGAAGACATTATTCCTTTTATAGAAAACGCTGATTTACTTTATCACGAAGCTACTTTTACACATGATTTTGCTGAAGTAGCAAAAAGCAAATTTCATGCAACTGCAAAAGAAGCAGCATTAATTGCTAAAAAAGCCAACGTAAAAAAATTAGTAATAGGTCATTTTTCGGCTCGCTATGAGGACACCTCACCTATACTAGATGAAGCAATTACATATTTCCCAGAAACATTAGTTGCTGAAGATGGGTTGAAAATTGAGATTAATTGGTAATGTTAAATTCTTCTTCCAGAAAATCTTTAAGCTGAGAAGGTTTAATGTCCTTAATCAACTCCCCTTTTTTACAATAAGAGATATTACCCGTTTGTTCTGAAACCACAATTGCAATAGCATCAGATTGTTCGGTAATACCTAATGCCGAACGATGCCTTAAACCCAAGTCATGAGAAATATTCCTATTCCCCGAAACAGGAAGAATACACCTGGCAGCTTTAATCCTGTTATTAAAAATGATAACCGCACCATCATGCAAAGGACTGTTTTTAAAGAAAATATTTTCTATCAATTGAACAGTAATATTAGAATCTATCTGTTCTCCTGTATTTACAAATGTTTGAAGTTCATTTTTTTTTGCAATAACAATTAAAGCTCCTGTTTTAGAATTGGACATTTTTTGGCAAGACTGAATAATAGGATCAATAGAAAACATATTCTCATTACCCAAATCTATTTTCCAGAATAAAAAACGTTTAGGTGTTTTGCTAATAAAACCGGGAGTTCCGAGTAATAATAAAAATCTTCTGATTTCCGGCTGAAACACAACAATAAGAGCAATAACACCAACACTGATAAATTGCCCTAAAATTTCGGTAAGCAACTCCATTTCAAGAACCTTTACCAATTTCCAAACCAAATAAATAGATATTATCCCAATAAAAATATTAATTGCTGCTGTACCTCTTATAAGTTTATACATTTCGTAAAAGAGATATGCAACCAATACAATATCAATAATATCTAACAATCGTAATTTAGGTAAATTGATAATAAAAAGTTCGATCATGATTTAAAGTTTTATAAGCAAAATTACAGATTTTAAATTTATAAACAGATTATGTATTTCTTAATTTTTATTAAGCATACTAATAATTTTCAATGTTTCGACAGCTTCTTTCACATCATGAACTCTCAATATTTTAGCTCCTTTTTGTAAAGCAATGGTATTTAGCACGGTTGTTCCATTTAAAGCTTCAGAAGCATTGGTTTCCAGCACTTTATTTATCATTGATTTTCTGGAAATTCCGACAAGAACAGGTAATTCAAAAAAATGAAATACTTCTAACTTATTCATTAATTTGTAATTATCTTCCAAACTTTTGCTAAATCCAAACCCAGGATCAATTATAATATCATTTATACCCAATAATTTAAGTTTGTTTACTTTCTGCGAAAAATACAAAATCATTTCCTGTATAATATTATTATAATGAGTAAATTGATTCATATTTTCAGGTGTACCCTTTATATGCATCAGAATGTATGGAACTTTTAAATCAGCTATTGTTGCAAACATTTCATTATCAATTTCTCCTCCTGAAATATCATTAATGATATCAGCGCCATGTTCAACAGAACTTTTTGCAACATCAGCATAATAAGTGTCAATGGAAATAATAATTTCAGGATATTCTCTTCTTACTGATCTTAGAACTCTTTCAATAATAGATATTTCATCTTTTTTTGAGATTAATTTAGCTCCTGGTCGTGTTGAAGCAGCACCAATATCTATAATATCAGCACCTTCCAATAACATTTTCTCAACATGAAGCAACCATTGCTTTTCTGAATTATGCTTTCCGCCATCAAAAAAGGAATCTTCTGTAACATTTAAAATTCCCATTATCAATGGTTTGTTGAGACTTATTAATTTCCCCCGACAATTTATGCTTTGTTTTGCAGAAAAAATTGTATTTTTATCGCTCGGTTTTTTTGTAGTTGACATATAAAATTAACCATTATTTTTTTTGCTAAAATACTAATAATAAATGAATAGAACATCACAAGAATTTGAAACAATTATTAATAAATGTAAAGATTTATTTGAAGCTAAAATGAAAGATTATGGAAGTGCGTGGAGAATTTTAAGAACACCATCACTCACAGATCAAATATATATTAAGGCTTGCCGCATTAGAAGTATAGATGATAAAGGAATTCAAAAAGTGGACGAAGGTATTGTTCCTGAGTTTATTGGAATGGTAAATTATTCTGTTATTGCCCTTATTCAACTGGAGTTGGGAACAACACATCACTTGGATTTATCAGTATCAGAAGCTGTAAATCTTTTTGAAAAACATATAAATATTGCAAAAAGTTTAATGGAAAACAAAAACCATGATTATAGTGAAGCCTGGCGAAATATGAGAGTTAGTTCTTTAACTGATATAATTTTAATGAAACTATTAAGAATTAAGCAAATAGAGGATAATCAGGGCAAAACTTTTGTTTCAGAAGGTGTAGATGCCAATTATATGGATATAATAAATTATTCGATATTTGCGTTAATAAAACTTGAAATCAAATAAGATAATAATCTAACAATAAACAACTTAATAAATTGTTATAAATGAAAAACTTACGAACTTTTAGCAGAATTCTTGTAGGATTAGTTTTAATTTTTTCCGGTTTTGTAAAAGGAGTTGATCCTCTGGGAACAGCCTATAAAATTACTGATTATTTTGAAGCTTATAATATGATTTGGGCTTCACCTCTATCACTATATTTGTCAATACTTTTGTGTGCTTTTGAATTTGTATTGGGAGTATTACTTGTATTAAATGTAAAGATTAAACAAGTTGCGTGGCTAGTATTATTATTAATGTCATTTTTTACTTTAGTAACCTTTTATGATGCACTTTACAGTCCAGTTCCAGATTGTGGATGCTTTGGAGATGCAATTGTACTAACAAATTGGGAAACCTTTTACAAAAATTTAGTTTTGATGGTGTTTGTTATGATTGTATTTTTAGGACGAAATAAAATTAAAGCATATTTTACAAATATCAAAGAATTTGGTATTATTGGGACTGTGACATTACTATTTATATGGTTTAGTGTTTATAATTACAGAAATTTGCCTATAATTAATTTCCGTCCTTGGAAAGTTGGAAATAAAATGATGTCAGATAATCCTCAACCTTCTAAATTTTATTTGGTTTATAAAAACAAACAATCCGGTGAAACCAAAGAATACTTATCCAATGAGTTACCTTGGCAGGATACAGTTTGGGTTGCAAACTGGGAATATGTTAGTACAAGAGAAGATAATCCAAATAAATCTCTTTTAGGAGCATTTGCAATTTCAGATTCATTAGGAACAGATATGACAGATCATTTTGTTCGTAATCCTGAATTTCAGTTTTTTATAGCATCTTATAATATAAAGGAAGCAAATAAAGAGGCATTTGAAAAACTGAATCCTTTTATTGAAAAAGCTAGTGCCAAAGGAATTTCAATCATCATATTAACAGGAAGTTCGCCTGAAGAAATAGCTGATTTTAAGAAACTATTTCCAAAAATGAATTACGAAATCTTGACTTCAGATGATATCGCTTTAAAATCAATGATACGTTCTAACCCGGGAAAAAAAAAAAAAAAAAAAGCGGTTGTATTAGGACAATGGCATTGGAGGAATATTCCTGATTTTGATAAGGTTGAATTTAATAAATTAGAGAAAGAATATATCAAATAGATTGTCTTTATACATATTAATAAAACAAACAATAGGGAAAAATAAGTTTAAAGAAATTATTGCTAGTGCCAAAAAAGCCGATAATTGTTATTTATCGGCTTTTTTATTATGTTGTTTTTTAGCAGTATATAAGTAATTATTATATCATTACTTACAAACAGGTTTCTTCAATTTCAGCAACCGTTCTCGGAATAGGTTTGCCTAAAACCTGATAACCATCATTAGTAACCAAAACATCATCTTCTATTCTAATTCCACCAAAGTCCTTGTATGTTTCCGCCTTATCATAATTTATAAATTCGGTAAATTTATTTTCAGCTTTCCATTGATCAATTAATGCTGGAATAAAATAAATACCAGGTTCAACAGTGAGTACATATCCTTGCTGCAAACGCTTTCCTAATCGTAAAAAGGCTCTTCCAAATTGAGTACTACGTTTAATTTCGTCATCATAACCAACATAATTTTCACCCAAACCTTCCATATCATGTACATCCAGACCAAGCATGTGACCTAATCCATGAGGGAAAAACATGGCATGAGCACCTTTGCTAACAGCTTCATCCATATCACCTTTCATTAAACCAATTTCTTTTAACCCTTCAGCAATAACTTTTGCACTTAATAAATGAATTTCCTTGTAAGGAGTACCAGGCTTAATAGCTTCAATTGCATGCATATTTGCTTTCAGAACAATTTCGTAAATCTCTTTCTGACGTTGATTAAACTTTCCGCCTACAGGTATTGTACGTGTAATATCACTGCAATAACTCATTTCTGTTTCGCAACCGGCATCAGCTACCATCATTCTACCTTCAGCTAATTTGTTACCATGATAATGGTTATGAAGTGTTTGTCCGTTTATACTTAATATTACAGGAAAAGAAACCGGTCCACCAGCCGAAAGAGCAATTCCTTCCATTTTTCCTGCAATTTCGCGTTCATATACTCCTGGCTTGGCCATCTTCATAGCAGTAGTATGCATATCATAAGCTGTAGCAATTGCTTTTTCTATTTCAACAATTTCTTCAATTGATTTTATAGAACGTTGTTTTATAATAGCTTTGGTTAATTCAATAGAAATGTAATTTTTAACATTGGTGTATTTAATACCAAGTAAATCTGCTAATTGCATTTGAGTTTCACCTCTATAAGGAGATGTAAAATGAATTTTTCTGCCGGTTTTAATGGCTTCGGTAACCATTTCGAACATGGCAAGTAAAGGCAAGGTATGCTCAATACCAACTTCTGCAGCTTGTTCCTTTACTGATGGTTGAAAACCCATCCAGATAATATCGTCCATATCCACATCATTTCCAAAAATGTAATCTTTATCATTCTCAACATCAATCACACCTGCCATATTAGCATGATTTAAACCAAAAAAGTAAAGAAAATTACTATCTTGTCGGAAAGTAAAGGTGTTGGCTGGATAATTAAAAGAAACATCCTTGTTTCCCAATATCAGTATTAATCCTGATTTTACATCTTTTTTTAATTGATTTCTTCTTTCGTTATAAATATTTTTTGCAAACATATTTTTATTATTAAATTATTATTTTTCAACTTTCAAAATTAATAGAAATTTTATCTATTTTGCATATTTTTTTCAATTTCTTCTATTTCTATCGGAATATTTTTCATCAGGTTAATCGGTCCATCCTTTGTAATTAAAATATCATTCTCTAATCTGATACCCATTTGCTCTTCTTTTATATAAATACCTGGTTCGCAAGTTAAAATCATACCTTCCTGAAATTGAATTTGTTTTGATCCAACATCGTGTACATCCAAACCTATAAAGTGTGAAACGCCATGCATAAAGTATTTCTTAAATAATGGAGTTCCGATGTTTTGAGCTGCAATATCTTCTTCCGAAAAAAGACCAAGTTTCACTAATTCCTTTTCAATAAGTATATTTGTTTCTTTATTTAGATTATCAATGGTATTTCCAACAACAAAATGAGTAAGGATTTCATTATAGACGTTTAATACTGATTGGTAACAAGCTTTTTGCCTTTCGGTAAATTTCCCATTTACAGGAATAGTACGGCTGCAATCCGATGCATAATTATCTTTTTCGCAACCAAAATCCATTAAAAGCAAATCTCCGTCTTTGCAAATTGCTTTATTTTCAACATAATGTAAAGTGCAAGCATTTACACCCGAAGCAATAATTGGAGAATATGCATGTCCATAAGCTGCATTTACAGTAAATTCATAGCTTATTTCTGCTTCAATCTGAAATTCATAAACTTCAGGTTTAACTTGTTTTAAAACTCTCTCGAACGCTTTGGCAGTAATATCACATGCCTTTTGAATTGAAGCAATTTCTTCCTCTTCTTTAATTAACCTTAATTCTGTTAGAATCGGTGAAAGACGATTATATGAATGTAATGGATATTTTTCTTTCAAATCCAGCGTAAATCTATGGTTCCTATCCGGGAAGTCGGGAATAAACTTTATATATTCATTACTACTCAAAAAAACATTTTCAGCATTAATCATTAATTCTTTCAACGTAATTTCAAAATCCTCAAGCCACATTATGTTTTTAATTCCTGATATGGAAGAAAGTTCATTTTTATCAGCCTGATGGCCATACCATGTTGAGAATAATTCATTTGGCTGAGTAGTAAATAATATTTCCCTGAAGTTTTCATTTGGATAATCCGGGGATAATAATAAAATTGTTTTAGGTTGATTAATCCCAGTTAAATAAAACAAATCAGAATTTTGCCTGAACTTAAACAACTGATCTCCATTTCGAGGCATTTCATCATTTGAATTAATAATTGCCAACGAATTTCCATGTAATTTATCAAAAAGTTTCTTTCTGTTTTTACAAAATAAATCCTTATTCATCTTATTTACAATCTTTTGTTATTTATAATTATTCTAAATTTAAAAAAAGTAAGTCAATACCTAAAAAAAATTGTTACATTTGTTATCTAAATACAAACTTACATAAAATTATGTAAAGTACTAAACAAATTTTATTAATTAATATAAATTTCGCAAAAACAGGGAGTATATGAAATCTATTTTAAATTATTCTTCGCTTTCAAAGAAATACATAATGGCGATTGCTGGTATTTTTTTGATGTCCTTTTTAGTTATTCATCTCGCCATAAATCTATGTTTGCTCAGAGACGATGGAGGTGAATGGTTTAATGCAGCTGCCCATTTTATGGGAACCAATTACATAGTTAAATTCTTTGAAATCTTTTTATTTGCAGGAATCATCATCCATATTCTTTTGGGTGTAATCTTACAGATAAAGAACTGGATGTCGAGACCTATTGGCTATAAATCAGGTAATAAATCTACCACTTCTTTTTTATCTAAGTATATGATTTATACTGGTGCTGTTGTTTTAATCTTCTTAATAATTCATTTTATGAATTTTTATTTCATCAAACTGGGATGGGTAGAAAGCCCTGTGCCTATGATTGACGAAGAACCCAATTTTTATGCCATAGCTCAGTTGTTATTTGCAAACACTACTTATTCCATATTATATATTGTACTTATTACAATATTGGGTTTCCATTTAAATCATGCTTTTCAGTCTGCGTTCCAATCGTTGGGGATTAATCATCCTGTTTATACACCATTTATTAAATCTTTTGCAACCTTTTATTCCATCTTAATAGTTGTTGGATTTAATATTATTCCTTTATTTTTTCTTTTTTTTAAAGCTTAAAATTGATTGTTTATGACAAAGTTGAATTCAAAAATACCCAAAGGCAATTTAGCCGAAAAATGGACAAATTATAAATCTCATCAGAATCTGGTAAATCCACCAAACAAACCAAAGTTGGATATTATAGTAGTAGGCACAGGACTGGCAGGAGCATCTGCAGCTGCAAGTTTAGGTGCAATGGGTTTTAATGTAAAGATATTCTGCATTTCAGATAGCCCGCGAAGAGCACATAGTATTGCTGCACAAGGTGGTATCAATGCTGCAAAAAATTATCCGAATGATGGTGATAGTGTTTACCGTTTATTTTATGATACCATAAAAGGAGGAGATTACAGAGCCCGCGAAGCTAATGTTTATCGTCTGGCAGAAGTAAGCAGTTCAATTATTGACCAATGTGTTGCTCAAGGTGTGCCTTTTGCAAGAGATTATAGTGGACTATTGGATAACAGATCTTTTGGTGGGGCTCAGGTTTCACGTACATTTTATGCACGCGGACAAACCGGACAACAATTGCTTTTAGGAGCTTATGGTGCATTAAGCCATCAGATTAAAACCGGAAATGTAAAATTATTCAGTAGAAGAGAAATGCTTGATCTTGTTATTGTTGATGGTAAAGCCAGAGGGATTATTGCCAGAGATTTAGTAACAGGTGAGTTAGAAAAACATTTCGGACATGCAGTAGTAGTTGCAACAGGTGGTTATGGAAATGTATATTACCTTTCTACCAATGCCATGAATTCCAATGCCAGTGCAGCATGGCAGATATTTAAAAGAGGTGCTTTCTTTGCCAATCCAAGTTATGTTCAGATACATCCAACCTGTATTCCGGTACATGGAGATTATCAGTCGAAGTTAACACTTATGAGTGAAAGCTTAAGAAACGACGGACGTATCTGGGTTCCAAAGAAAAAGGAAGATGCAGAAAAGATTCGTAACAAGCAACTAAAAGCTATTGATATTAAAGAAGACGACCGCGACTATTTCCTTGAAAGAAGGTATCCTGCATTCGGAAATCTGGTTCCGCGTGATGTAGCTTCGAGAGCTGCAAAAGAAAGATGCGATGCCGGATTTGGCGTTGGAAATACAGGATTGGCAGTTTATCTTGACTTTGCATCAGCAATTAAAAGATTGGGAAAAGATGTGATTGAAGAAAGATATGGTAATCTTTTCCAGATGTACGATAAGATAGTGGATGAAAATCCTTATGAAAATCCGATGATGATTTACCCTGCCGTTCATTACACTATGGGTGGTGTTTGGGTAGATTATGAATTACAAACTACCATTGAAGGTTTATTTTGTGCCGGTGAAGCCAATTTTTCCGATCACGGAGCTAACCGTTTAGGTGCATCTGCTTTAATGCAGGGATTATCCGATGGTTATTTCGTTTTACCTTATACTATTCAGAATTATCTCTCAAAGGATATAAAAGTTCCAAGAATGTCAACTGATTCAGCTGAGTTTAACAATACGTTAAACGATGTTAAAGAACGTTTGAATAAACTGATGGCAATTAAGGGAACAAAATCTGTGGATCATTTCCATAAGAAACTGGGACATATCATGTGGGAATATGTTGGCATGGGACGAACCAAAGCAGGTTTGGAAATGGCAGTAATTCTTATCAGAGATTTAAAGAAAGAATTCTGGAGCGATTTACGTATTCCGGGTGATACCAATGGTGTAAATACCGAATTGGAAAAAGCAACAAGAGTTGCTGATTTTATCGAATTGGGCGAATTAACAGCATTGGATGCCTTGCAAAGGGAAGAATCATGTGGTGGACATTTTAGGGAAGAACATCAAACTCCCGAAGGTGAAGCTTTAAGAAACGACAATGACTTTATGTTTGTTGGTGCCTGGGAATATAAAGGAGAAGACAAAACTCCCGAACTTCACAAGGAAGAACTAAAATACGAAGCCATTGAAGTAAAACAAAGGGATTACAAGTAAATTACTTATAAGTAACTGAAATACAAAACGTAATTTTAGTGCTTTGAGTTTGAATTAAATCATTTTCAAATTAAAAAAAAAGAATTAAATGGATTTAACATTAGAAATTTGGAGACAAGAAAGTCCCAAAGCAAAAGGTAGATTCGAAACTTATAAAGTTCAAAATATTTCATCTGATTGTTCATTCCTTGAAATGCTCGACATATTAAACGAGTCATTGATAGATAAAATTCAATCACCTATAAATTTCGATCACGATTGCCGTGAAGGAATTTGCGGAATGTGTAGTTTGTATATTAATGGCCGTCCTCACGGACCTGATGACGATGTTACAACTTGCCAGTTGCACATGCGTAAGTTTAAGGATGGGGATACCATAACTATTGAGCCATGGCGCTCGAAGGCTTTTCCGGTAATAAAAGACTTGATGATTAACCGAAATGCTTTTGATCAGATTATACAGGCAGGTGGTTATATATCAGTGACTACCGGAGGTGTGCCCGATGCAAATTCAATACCGGTAAACCGAAATGATGCGGAACTTGCAATGGATGCCGCAGCATGTATTGGTTGTGGTGCTTGCGTTGCTGCATGTAAAAATGCTTCAGCTATGTTGTTTGTAGCAGCAAAGGTTTCTCAGTTTGCACTATTACCGCAAGGTAAAATTGAAGCAAAGGATCGTGTAAAAGCAATGGTTGCCAAGATGGATGAGTTAGGTTTTGGTAATTGTACCAATACTTATGCTTGTGAAGCAGAATGTCCGAAAGGAATTTCAGTTTCAAATATTGCCCGCATGAACAGGGAGTATTTATGTGCTAATGTGATATAAAGAATTTATTTTCCTTATGTAAGAGGAGTTGTTTGTTATTCTGTAAATTACAGGGTAATAAACAACTCCTCTTTTTATTTATTTAATAATTGATTAACCAAAATGTTGAATTGTACTTATTTGCTAATCAATAATAATTAAGGGGTTCTGAAAATTAGATTTATTGAAGCTAATAAGATTTAAAAAACTGCGGTTTGCCATTGTAAATGAGGATTTTTAAAATTGAAGTTCAATGATGAAAAAGCAATTTTAAAAGTCCAGCTTTGATAAATAAGAGATGAAGATACTAAAAATCCACTTTACAAAAACATTCGTATCGTATTAAATTATAATTAATTCAATTACAGAATTAAAGATTTTGTTTGAAAATCATAAATCTGGGAATCACTATATGAGAAGATAAAATGCAAATATATTTTTGTGAATTCAGGTTTTACATAATATGATAATCATTATAGTGTATCTGTTTTATTTTTAAGATTAAAGACACGAAAAAGAAGACTGTTTTATCAGGATTATAGCATGCTATTGTTATTTTTACAATATCAGGTTTTTGTTTTATAAAAAAAATACCTATTAGTCAGTGCTCTAATTAAATTTGAGTATTTTTGCTTTATAAACTTATATTATCAGATTTCAATCATTATATTATAAAAAGCAAAATCATAAATTGATAATGCTTACATCATTTATAAATTTAAAACATGAAAAAAGAATTCCTTTTTGTTATTTTCCTTTATTGCTTGTATAATTCTTATACTGCAAAAGCAGATATTAAATTACCTTCGATGCTTAGTAATAATATGGTATTGCAGCAAAAAAGCATCATAAAACTATGGGGTTGGGCCGATAAAAATGAAGCTATTAAAATAAAAGCAGAGTGGCTTGACAAAGAGCTATTAACAAAAGCAAATGAAGATGGGAAATGGTTGGTTTATGTTACAACAACTACTGCTGGTGGACCTTATACCATCGATATTGAAGGGAAAAACAAAATAAGACTTACAAATGTATTGCTTGGCGAAGTGTGGATTTGTTCGGGACAATCAAACATGGAATTTACCATAAAGGCAATGGGTGGCTGGAAAAAGTATCCTAAGGAAATGCAAGATGTTATGCTGCATGATTATAGCACTATCCGTTTGTGCCAGATAGAAAAAGAAACTTCTGATAAACCTAAGGATGATTGCAATGCCCGCTGGATGATTGCAGACACAACAAACCTCAACAACTTCAGTGCTGTTGCCTGGTTCTTTGGGAAAGAACTATCCGACCGCCTCAAAGTTCCCGTTGCACTTATTTCGTCAAACTGGGGAGGAACTCCCGCCGAAGCCTGGACAGAACATTCGTTTCTGGCAAATGATAAAAACCTTCATTACTATCTTTCAAAAATAGGAGACAATGAAAATACTCCAAACAAGCATTCCGTTTTATATAATGCAATGATTAATCCAATTATCAATTATACAATTAAAGGTGCAATCTGGTATCAGGGTGAAGCTAATGTTATAGATGCTGATCTTTATAATATATTATTCCCAGCTATGATAAAAAGCTGGCGTAAAGCATGGAACATCGGAGATTTCCCATTCTATTATGTTCAATTAGCTCCGTTTGCTTATGATAAGGGTAAAATAACTTCCGCCTATCTTCGCGAAGCACAATTAAAAACTCTTAGCTTAGCCAATACCGGCATGGTTGTTACACTTGACATTGGTAATGTTGATGACATTCATCCTAAAAACAAACAGGATGTTGGCAAAAGACTTTCTTTATGGGCATTAAATAAAACTTATCAGCAACAGGATGTAAAAGTGTATTCGGGACCACTTTATAAGAAAATGAAAATTGAAAACAATAAAATAAGATTGTATTTTGATTATGCAGCATCAGGTTTAATGGCTAAAAATAATGCTTTGTGGGGTTTTGAGATAGCCGGCAAGGATTTAATTTTTGAACCGGCAATTGCAGTAATCGATGGCAATGAAATAATTGTTTCAAATAAAATTATCAGTAAACCTGTTGCTGTTAGATATGCTTTTACCGATACTTCTTCTGCAACTTTATTCAATACAGAAGGATTGCCGGCTTCTTCGTTCCGAACCGATCAATCTCCTTTTTTATATAAAGAAATTTCATTTGAAAAAATAACGGATTCATTAAGCGGGGAATTCTTTGCAAAGATCAGGAGTTATGATGGTAAAACAAAGATTCGTTATACTATTGATGGATCTGAACCCGGGATAAAATCAGATGTATATGCAAATCCAATTCCCTTGCAACAGACGATGACCATCAAAGCTAAGGTGTTTGAAGGTAATACTCCATCAGTAAATATGGCCACTTTGGTTTTTAACAAACATAAAGGTTTTAATAATAAGCTGGAATATATTACTTTGTATTCGCAGAAATATAAAGCAAGTGAAAATTCATTAAAGGATGGATTACATGGGTCAACAAAATTTCAGGATGGTTTATGGCAGGGTTTTCTGGGTGATGATGTAATTGTTAAGTATGTGTTTAATGCAGCACAACAGCTTAATCATATTAATATTAGCTTTCTGCAGGATATAAACTCATGGATTTTTGCACCTTTGTATGTTGATATTTACGTTTCGGATAATGATAAGGATTACCTTTTACTCAAAACAATAAACAATGATACTGAGCTAACTAAAGAAGGTAGTTTCATTAAACAATTTCCAATTAATCTGGATAATATTGAAACAAGATTTATCAAGATTGTTGCCAAAAATATTGGTCATTGCCCCTCATGGCATTCTGGTGCTAATGAAAAAGCATGGGTGTTTATTGATGAAGTTGAAATATACTAAACAGATCTTCTTTTAAACTGCTTTTTATACATTAATCTTAATTAGCAACCTTATCTTAATTTGAAGGGAATGCTGTTATATAATTCAGTTTGTTCAGGAAAATATATTATCCTGAATAATTCTTCTCTATTTCAATTATATATGCTGTTGTTTCTATTTCAGCATATTTCAATTTATATTATTCAATTATTGCAGTTATTCTCTATAATATCTTTGCTTATCTGATAAATGGCTTTATAGGTTATTTTAATTTATTTTGCATTATAGGCAATATGTAATCAGTTGATAATAATGTAATGTGGGTATAAGTAAATGCAATTCGTATGTGAGTAAATGAAATTTGTTTCAAAGCAAATGATAATATAATGAACGTAAATGAATATATAGCTAAAGTTAATAGAAATGATATATGTATCCATTCGGCAAACTACATATAAGAGATATCACCAGATCATCATTACACCG
>CAZYEM010000059.1:15910-17470 GCA_964646395.1 uncultured Bacteroides sp. | reverse complement strand
AAATTATTCAGGAACTTCATATAGAGATTTGAGTATATTTTCATTTACATCTAATAGTGGTACAGCTGGTGTAACATTGCCAGCTGCTAGTAATGTATTAATATTTAATCAACCTGCAGCATTATCGATCGCATATGTAGGAGTAACATATGCTAACTCATGCCCTACAGGTGCAAATTTTTCTTTAGGATTATTTGATATGACTAATACTAGATATAACGATACTACTACTGGAACTGCGATAGGACCAGTTGCTACAAATGGACCAGATGGTGGAATATTTGGAACAATAAATATTGCTGCTGATGCTTTACAATGCGCAAATGCTGATGTAAATACATCAGCACTAATACCTGCAGGTCCATACAATACTATTTCAAATAGATCGGTCGCTGTTAGAGTGTTTGCTGATCCTAGTTCATGTGTAGAATTACTAAGTGTATCTATTGGTTTTAATGATGTTCCAGCAGCATATACTATGCTATATAATGGTAATACGAATACGAGTGGAACTGCACCTATCGATGGTTCATCTCCCTATATTACTGGATCAACCGTTACAGTTCTAGGCACAGGTTCTCTAGCAAAAACAGGATACACCTTTGCTAACTGGAATACTGCTGCTGATGGTTCAGGAACGTCTTATTCGCCAACTAATACATTTACAATTAGTGCTAATACTGTTGTGTATGCTCAGTGGACGCCAACATATACTGTGCTATATGATGGTAATATAAATACGAGTGGTACAGCACCAATTGATGGTTCATCTCCCTATATTACTGGATCAACTGTTACAGTTCTAGGAAATACAGGTTCTCTAGCAAAAACAGGATACACCTTTGCTAACTGGAATACTGCTGCGGATGGTTCAGGAACGTCTTATTCACCAACTGATACGTTTCCTATTGGCACTAATACAACCCTGTATGCTCAATGGACACCAACATATACTATGGTCTATGATGGTAACACGAATACGAGTGGAACAGCACCAATCGATGGTTTATCTCCCTATGTTTCTGGTGCAACCGTTACTATTCTAGGAAACACAGGTTCTCTTGAAAAAACAGGATACACCTTTGCTAACTGGAACACAGCAGCAGATGGTTCAGGAATGTCTTTTTCGCCAACGAATACGCTTCCCATTAGCGAGAATACGATTCTGTATGCACAGTGGACACCACTACCCTATACTGTGGTATATGATGGTAACACGAATACGAGTGGTACAGCACCAACAGATGGTTCATCACCCTATGTGTATGAATCAACTGTTACCGTTCTAAGCGCTGGTTCTCTAGAAAAAACAGGATATACCTTTGCTAACTGGAACACAGCAGCAGATGGTTCAGGAACGTTTTATTCACCAATGGATACATTTCCCATTAGCACAGATACGATCTTGTATGCTCAATGGACGCCAATATCATATACTATAGCATATGATGGTAATACAAATACTGGTGGAACAGCACCAACCGATGTTTTATCTCCCTACGTATATGGATCAACTGTTACCGTTCTAACGATAGGTTCTCTAGAAAAGACAGGATATAC
>CAZYEM010000059.1:0-15810 GCA_964646395.1 uncultured Bacteroides sp. | reverse complement strand
CAGTGGACTGCTGATGGTTCATCATATATCATGACATACCTTGGTAATACGAATACAAGTGGTACAGCACCAACAGATGGTTCATCACCATATGTATCTGGATCAACTGTTAGTCTTCTAGGAAATACAGGAACTCTAGCAAAATCAGGATATCAATTTGCTGGATGGAACACAGAACCAGATGGTTCAGGAACAGGCTATGTGGGTGGAAATACATTCACAATTAACGCCGATACCATAGTGTATGCTCAATGGATCATTGGTGGCGCTCGTCTCAGATATTTTTCTAATACGGTTGCTGGTGGCACAGGAACA
The DNA here is from genome assembly GCA_964646395.1 of uncultured Bacteroides sp. Lineage (GTDB taxonomy): Bacteria > Bacteroidota > Bacteroidia > Bacteroidales > JACABE01 > JACABE01. The sequence continues at coordinate 15,495 of CAZYEM010000059.1, read as the reverse complement.
GCACCTGCAAGTTCAGGAACATATTACGCTGCTTTTAGCACACAACCAATTGTTGGAAATACATTTACAAATACCAACGGTTATACATTTGGTGGATGGAATACAGCAGAAAATGGCTCTGGAACTAATTATCCAGTGGGTTCAAATGTTACGATGCCAGGCTCTGGAACAGTTACTTTGTACGCACAATGGATTAATCCAGCGATAACGTATAGTTTAACATATAATGCTGGAACAAATGGTTCAGGAACGGCACCTGCTTTACCGACAAATTATAGTTCGGGCTCTACTGCAACGATACTAGGAAATACAGGACCTTATACAAATTCTGACCCAACACCAACATTTTATGGTTGGAATACATTAGCAGATGGAACTGGAACCAGTTATCCTCCTGGTTCTACTATCACCATGATCGCAAATACGAATCTATACGCGCAATGGGTGACCGCTCCTCCATATCCATATACAGTAACGTATGATGCGAATGGTGCGACAGGTGGAGCCGTTCCCGCCGCTCCAACAGATTATCCTGCAGGGGTACGAGTTTCTATTTTGGGTAATGGTACACTTTCAAGACCAGGATATACCTTCTTGGGATGGAATGGGTCGCCAACAGGTGCTGGTTCACTCTATGCTCCTGGATATACATTTGCATCAAAAACAGCTACATTGTATGCGTTATGGGCGCCTGGTTCTACTATAAAAAATTGTGGACTTTCAACAACCAGTAGTGGCTCTGGAGTTGCTGCTATCACATATATTTTTCCATATGCCCTAATCATACAGAGTTTAGATACAATAACCATTTATACAACAGCATTGTTAGGCACAACATCATCAAACTATGGATATGGTACCGCACCTTTAGGTATTATTTCTATTGCAAGCAAGACAGTGATTACTCAAACTACTGTACAAATTAATGTGAATACGTCCTATTCTAATCCAGCAGACGACTATAATTATGCTAAAACAATTACAAATGGAGTGGATGTTACCTATTGGCCAGTAAGTGCGACGATTTCAAGCATCACATACGCAACCCTGCAGGCGCCCAATAGCACAAGTGCGCCAACATATGGTATTTCAACCAAAAATACACTTAGCGGATGTAATTTAAGTGTAACAACTGCTAATTCAGGATTTACTACTACATCATATAGTTTCTTTAATCAAAGTTTTACAATAAATTTCTCAGACAGTACAAGTACATTTATTGCTTCTTCACCTAATAATGTATTATATGCTTCAGATACTAGGGTTCCAACTTGGGGAGTCGTATCAAGAACAGTATATCCATACGCACTTATTGTTCCAAAAGCAGATAATGCGTTAACGACTATTTCTATTATACCATCGACTGGTTCTCAATATGTATCTCCCGCACTTCCCAATTACACAATTGAATATAATGGAAATGGTGCTACAGGCGGTAATATACCAGCACCAGTATATATGTCTCCCTATACTGCTACTACATCTAGTACAATTGGAGGAAATACTGGATTATTAACAAAATCTACAGCACCTTCTACATTTAGCAGATGGAATACAGCAGCGGATGGTTCAGGAACAAATTATGGTACTGGCTATACGACTACATATAGCGGTGGAGCAAGCATCACGCTCTATGCCATATGGTCTTAAATATAGAAAATAGTTTGAAATTAAAAATTGAAATCAAAAAACAGGTCATAAAAAGTCGCCACAATATCATACAAGATGTCACTCAATCCGCGCGCTCCACAATTCCGAATTTCCAAGTCACCTAGTGTGGTGAAGAAATCAGAAGATTCGCCTCGTGTCTCTACGCCATTGGCATATGAGTTTCCTTATACGCTGCGACCGATACCGCTTCCGTCACTTCAAACGCCCTATTTGGCGTCACCGACATCGGTCTCACCCTATCCGAATCGTTATTCGCCTCAACTGAGGGATTCGCCGCGTCCAAATGGTATGTTTGATGGAAGACCATCTGAATGGTTGCCGCAATTTACTTCTGTGATGTCTGACCACATTCAAAGACCCAATCCTTATCATCCTCAACGACAAATTATGCCTCCTCCTGGTCTTCTTATCTATGGAAGACAATAAACTACACAAAAAATAAAAATTGTAATAGAATATGCCCAAGGCATGTTCTATTATTTTTTATGAAACCCTTCTGTGTCACTAGAAAAATAGATGCGAAGATCTTCCCTAAAATTAAAATTGAAAGCAAAAAATCGGTAAAAAGGATCAGCATATTAGATCCATACAATGTCCATTCCAACTGCATCCGCCATTCATTCCAAGACCCCTGAGCCTCATATCGAGGTGTCTGCCATTCTGGCTGCGGTGAAGGACATGGATTTGGAGAATCTATTCAAGGTCATGAAGGTGGTCACGGCGGAAACCGAAAAGAAATCAAAGGAGGCTGCCAAGGTGGTAGCGAAGGGAAAGGCGAAGGCGAGTGCCAAGGCAGCCAAGCGAGCGAGTGCGGTAAAGGGTGTGATGCCGCCGCATCTGATGAAGCCGCGTGCGTGGGTGGAGTTCGTCCTTGCGTATGGACGCAAGAATGGATGGGAAGCCTTTACTGCGCAGCAGACGCGAAAGGACAAGGACACCGACATGAAGGTGATCGAAACGATTGAGATGCCTGGCTCGGTGCTTCATGAGGGAGTTCATATCTTTGAGGATTCCATCTCAGAGAAGGATCCGAAGGGCAAGACGCTGATTCAGAAGGATGCGATGTCACTGTCTAAGGTGTGGTGGGCGCAGAAGACATCTGAGGGAACACATGAAGAGCTGTACCGTGAGTTTGAGGCACAATATGTGCCGACTGTCGCAGCCGAGGAAGAGGAAGAGATTGAGGTTGATCTTTCTGTGCCTGTTACCTCGGTTGAGCCTGTCGCAGTAGTCGTAGCACCTGTCGCAGCGCCTATCGCAGCGCCTGTCGCAGCGCCTGTCGCAGAAGAATCAAAGAAAGTGACAAAAAAGGGAAAGAAGACGGATCTCTAAGAAAATAAAAATAGAAAAATAAAAAGTGGGGAAACCCATATTTTTATTACAATAAAAATTGAAATAGAAAAAGAGTATAGAAAAGATGCCCCAGAATGTTTATAGAAGAGGAAAAAAGTAGTGAATCCAAACCATTGGAGCAGAGAGTCCAAATACTGTATCATGTGGATCGTGGAAATGCTGTAATATTGGATGTGAATTGGAATACGCAAGAGAACAAGGCGGTATTTCGCAATGAATTCAATCAAGATTCCATTATCAATGCGCCACGTGAAGCTCGTGTCACGGTAAGACAAGTGCTTGATATGCGTCTGGTGGATATGCATCAAATTGCGGTGAATGATATTATTCTTCCGCGTTCATGGGAATGGAATAGGATTTTAGATTCTCCTGTGGAAGAGGTGGAGACTTGTCAGTTAGAAATCTGGTCATATATGGGACAAGTGGCTAGACTAGAACATTCTGGATAAATAGAAGTAAACTCTATTTATTTTTATTAAAATAAATAAATTTGATGACATTCATGTGAGTAAAAAGATCATACTATGTTGCATATTCATCGGTTGGAATCGCCGCAAGCAAATGCAGGCGACAATTGCTTTCATCGCGCTTTTCATTCACTGTGTAGGAAACGTACACCAAAGCGTTTTGAGACTCATGACGTAAAGGTGGAGCCACGGGCAAAAATATATGGAGGTATCATTTGTTCGTATGATGATGGGAAGAAAGAATATGCTCTTGTTCAGGGACGGCACACAGGCAAGTGGTCCTTTCCGAAGGGACATTCTAATGATGGGGAGACACCAATGGAATGTACGAAGAGAGAGATATGGGAGGAAACAGGGATTGACAATCTTCCAGACCCGATTGAGTATCTGAAGGTGGGGTATGGTTATTATTATATGTTTGTTGTGCCAATGAAATTTCATTTGTATCCACATGATACAAATGAAATTATGAAAACGGCATGGGTGTCAATGGAGGAAATGGCGGCGATGTCATTGAATGCGGATGTGAACCAGTACATTCGTAATGAAAAGCGGAATAGGACTCATAGCGTAGTAGCGTAATAATAGCATAGTAGTATAACAATAGCGTAGCAGTAGCGTAACAATAGTATAGCGTAAGATAACGTATTAATAAAATAAAAAGAAGAAGAAGATAGATGTTGCATGTGAAGACCGATGAAATTTATGGAAAGAACAACGTCGTGAATTCAAATGATTTACGGAAACATTTGGTGAATATTGATTCGCGGTTTCGAAAGACCTATTTGGAGCCGCCTACCAATTTCCAATATGAATTTGCCCATCCTTACAAGAATGTCATCAAAGCACGTGTCGCATCGGTAGAAATCCCCATAGGATTCTACCATTTTTCACGGGTGAAAAAGAATACCATGTTTCGTATTGATGCGGTAGACTATTTGGGAAATCATCATTATTTACAGGTAACAATTGAAGATGGTGATTATACACCCACCTCTCTTATTGAAGCCATACAGTACCAATTTGATGCGTTTCGTGATACCTATGGATTATTTTTTAGAATTACATTAAATCCAGTGAATCGTAAAGTAACGATTTGTCATGATGGATCGGCTCCACCACCTTGTCCGACTCGACCGACGCATTGTCCCGTTTCCTATGGATTGACCTTTGTGATGATTGGATTAGAAAATCGTAATTACGATTTTGGTCTCGGATACAATTTAGGATTTAATAATCATTTCTATTGTGTGGACGCCCCTTTCTGTGTAACAGGAGAGTCTCTCATTTCTACCACGGGTGACAACTATTTTCTATTAGCCATTGACGATTTTTATACGGTGGAACACAAAACAAATGATACCTACATTCAGTGTTTGGCAAAAATCTTAGTGAAGCGAAATGAAAATGGTATCATTTTTGATGATGGATATACTGTGTTATCCAATGATATCATTTTCCCAAGACCGCTCGATTTAAAACAGGTTCGTGTTCGTCTTCTGGACATGTATGGCGAAACGATTGATTTACACAATTTAAATTTCTCTATTTCTTTGGAAATCACAGAAGTCATGAACATTCAACTCTATGATAGTTATCGCACCTATTTATGGAACAATCCAGAGCCACGTGCGGTTCGTGACATAAATGGTTCCGCAGCAGGCATTGCACCACCTGCACTCAATTATAATTAGAACATAAGCAGTAGTGATATCATATTACTAATGAAATTTCCTGTTACGCGTGAACAACTTCAGACCTATACACTGGAAGCTCATCAAAAAGAAGAGAAAGAGGAAGAAATTCAAAAGAAACTGAGTGACTATATTCGTGGACTATGTAGTGAATTTAGTAGAAATATGGAACGTAATTTAAAACTCAAAGAATATGCGTGGATAGGTCTTCATCTTATTCCTGTAGCACCAGATGAAAAATATCTTCAGCAATTTATTGAAAAACTAAGAACATTATTTCTTGACTGTGATATTAGTATTGATATCACAAGAAGATATGTTCTTATTAAATGGTCTTAACTTAAACACTTGCATCATTCTATAGAATAATATCTTATCATAATAAATATGCAACCTGAACCTACTACATTTGAATGGAAGTGGTATGTCACTGCTGATGGTGTCGTATTTGAATGGAGTAAAAAATAATTATAAAACAGTAATCACATTTGTCAATTATATGGAAAATCAGGATGGATTCCTTTCTGATAGGACATTGATAACCATTTTAAAATGACGATACGGGAACGATGACGCTTCGTGATAAGAATGTAATATGAATCTATGCTAATAATAGAATGATATATATAACTGGTATTATTTCTTTAATTGTTCAGGTTGTCATTGGAATCATTGACTATCTAGCATTACATATAAAAGTAGATTTAAAAGATGAACTCTTAAAAGATTTATTACAAGTGGAAATATGGGTTCAGATTATTGAATTTATATTTTATATTCTTTTAATTTTTTATTTCAGTAAAATATCTCGAAATATCACTCCTCTTCGCTATATTGATTGGGCAATTACGACACCCTTAATGTTAATCACATTGTCCGCATTTTTAAATCATAATGGAAGTACAACGAATCGATTAACTGACTTTTTATCAAATCATAAAGGTTCCATTGTAAAAATAGTTCTTTTAAATGCTGCCATGTTATTTTTTGGTTTGGTTGGTGAATTTGGTTATTTGAACCCCTATTTATCTACTACATTAGGTTTTATCCCATTTGCTCTAAATTTTAAGTATATCAAAGATACATTCTTGCCATCCGACGATAAATTTAAGAATGGTCTATTTTATTGGTTTGTCTTTTTCTGGGCATTGTATGGTGTCTGTGCGGTTATGAATTATACAAATAAAAATGCTGGATATAACATATTGGATATATTTGCTAAAAACTTCTTTGGACTCTTCTTAGCATATACTGTATGGACAAAAACAAAATAGAAATCACGGGACTAATGATGAAACTGAGCGGTTTCGGTAGAACCATGTAGAGCGGTGGTAGAGGAATTCTTCCCTTGAATAGTCGTGGTGACTTCATCAAAGTAGCCTGTTCCTACCTCTTGCTGATGGGAGACAAAGGTGTATCCTTTGGAGCGAGCCTCAAATTCAGGTTCCTGAACCTTTTCCACGTAGGCGGTCATGCCGTGCTTGGAATATTCGTGAGCGAGGTCAAAGGTGTTGTACCACATGGAATGAATGCCTGCGAGAGTAATGAACTGATACTTGTAGCCCATCTCCGCAAGTTTGTCTTGGAAAGTGGCAATGACTTCATTGCTTAGCTTCTTCTTCCAGTTGAAGGAGGGAGAGCAGTTGTAGGCGAGTAGTTTTCCAGGAAAGCGTTCGTGGATTGCATCAGCGAATTGTTTGGCAAATGCGAGGTCAGGGGTGCCTGTTTCGCACCAGATGATGTCGGCGTAGGGGGCGTAAGCGAGTCCACGTGAGATCGCCTGTTCGATGCCTTTTTTTGTTTTGTAGAAACCGTCGCTGGTTCGTTCGCCAGTGAGGAAGGGTGCGTCATTTTCGTCGTAATCGGATGTGATGAGATCGGCGGCTTCGGCATCGGTACGAGCGAGGAGGACGGTGGGGACACCGAGGACGTCAGCGGCGAGGCGCGCAGCGACGAGCTTATCAATGGCTTCTTTCGTGGGAACAAGAACCTTTCCACCGAGATGCCCGCATTTCTTCACGGAAGACAGCTGGTCTTCAAAGTGAACGGCTGCAGCCCCTGATGTAATCATGGCTTTCATGAGTTCGAAAGCGTTGAGTACGCCACCGAATCCAGCTTCCGCATCAGCGATAATAGGAGCAAAATAATCAACAAAACGTTCATCACCTGGATATATGCCTTTGGACCATTGGATTTGGTCGGCACGTTGAAAGGAGTGATTGATGCGTTCAATCATCTTGGGAACAGAATCCACAGGATAGAGAGATTGATCGGGATACATGGAATGGGCGGTATTTCCGTCCGCTGCCACTTGCCAGCCAGAGAGGTAGATCGCTTTCAAGCCAGCTTTGACTTGTTGCATCGCCATGCCACCAGTGATAGCGCCAAGGGAACGAATAAATGGTTCTGTTTTAAGGAGGTTCCATAGTTTATGAGCACCCTGTTGCGCCAGGGTGTGTTCAATGAGAAGTGACCCACGCAAACGAACGACATCTTCAGCAGTATAGGGGCGTATAATTCCATCCCATCGTGAATTAGAATCCCAATCGTGCTGAAGTGCGTCCATTTGTGCGCGGGGTGTACTCATTGTATAATATTATTTTCTATTTTAATTTCGTGATTTTTCCTCACCTTTCCTTAAAAAATAGGGATAAGGGAATTTAGGAATCGGAATCCTCGGAGGATTTGTCTTGCGCGTCTTCTGCATTTTGCGATTTCCATTTGTAGAGCAATTGTTGAGAAATATGATGTCCCATTTGATTACCAATAGTTTGTAGTTGTTCAGGGGTGGAGTTATTGAAATCAATGGTAGAAATGAACATATGACGGAGCATGGTGAGAGTGAGACCTTTTTTGAAGATGGTTTCGAGTTGTTGATTCGCCCAATGGGAGAAGGTGTAGCGATTAAATGGTTCGTGGAATTTATTGATGAAGAGGAAGGTGCGTGGTTGGAGGGAGAGGGAGAGAACGAGTTGCGAATGGAGGGGAAGTGGTAAATCATGTGTGATTTCTTTGTAGATGCGACTTGTTTTAAAGTCGGTGAGAACGAGATGGGATCGTGTGGCGTCATGGTGGATGTAATTCGGAGAAGTGGGTATTTCACCGAAGGGTACAATTTGGGTGGCAAAATAGTCGGCGCGAACGGGGGGAAGATGGGTGTAGAAACCGAGGAGGAGTTTGTGAACGGATCCGTCAGGAAGTGATTCGCGTTTATCGACGAGATCTTGAAAGGTGAGATGGACGCCAGAGTGAAGGGATTGAAGGGGAGAAGGTTGGGCTTGAAGGCGGTAGGCGAAGGCTTCAGCATATGTGGATTGACGTAATTCGCGCCAGCGTGCGTCACATGATTCCATTTTAGAGGAGGGAATGTATTGAAAGAGAGTGGGATTGGCGACTTGTGCTGCCATGATCGCTTTGATGTAGCTATTGAGAGTGACAGCGGTGTCGGATTGGGTAGTAACAAGGTGTTTACGAAGGGTCACCACGGAGTAATTGGGGGTGGTGTAGAGGAAGACGATGGATTGTTGTGGTGAAGGAAAAAGAGAAAGCCATAGCCGTAATTTGCGGTTGTAGGGTTCGTAGGTAATGGGTTTGAGGTGGGTGGTTTGGAAGAAGTTTGGAGCGGACATCTTCTATCTAGATATAAAGTATGATTACGATAATAAACATAGAACATGTCGAATTCAATTTTCATACTAAAGCCCATTATTGATGCGTTATATGAGGATGCGAAGAAAGATAGAGAAATCATGGAGGCATTAAAGAATAAGATAAGTATGTTGGAAAAGGAGAATTCAGAATTGTATGCGGAAAATCGTAGATTGGAATCAAAGGTGGATGGGATGGTAGAGATTGATGATGCGGCGTATGCAGCGGAGGCGTCCGCACCAGCGACTTGTTTTACGGGTGCTACTTCGCATACAGAGGAGAAAGCAGAGAAAGCAGAACAAGTAGAACCAGTAGAGCAAGAGGAACAAGTGGAAGAGTCGTTAAAGACGGTGAAAATGGTGGGAACGTTATCAAAGAAGGAGTATATGAAGGAATATCAGAGAAATTATCGTAAGCAGAGGAAGGATATTACATTGAATTTGTAGTTTAAAATAAGAAGTCGTATGATAGAATAGAATGGAAATAAATAGTGAGGGGTATCACAAACAAGAAGAAAAAGAAGAGTGTATTATTTGTTTGGATGAGGTAGAGAAGGAATGGAGGGAATTAGAGTGTCATCATCGCTATCATAAACAATGTATAGAAAATTGGATTAAAGTGAAAGCAAAATGTCCTCTCTGTATGAAACAGATCAATGATAAGAGAGAAGAGAGAAATAGGATAGATATAAATGATCCTAGGTTAGAAGAGATACATATGATAGGGATTAAGAGATTTATGATATGTATGTGTTGTGTTATTATTTTGCTTGTTATTATGGTGATAAGTAGTTCATAATATTAATGTCAAATCACATATTAAAATACCCCTACTACTAAAAAAAGTAGATACATACTGTAATATTGGAGTATATTTGGTTAGATGGGTGCGGTAAGTTGCGTTCCGACTGCGGCGTTGGAAGCGGGTTGTGGATATTTTGAGGACAGACGTCCAGCATTTGATACGGATCCATATCGTGTAATTGGTGCGCTCTTTGATACATGTTGTTTGCAGTGATAGTGGATGGTATTTTAATTATTGAGATATAATAGAATGATACGAAGACAGAAAGGAGGAATGGAGAGGAAGGATGTAGAAGATTTTTTTGAAAGTATGGATGAAATAATTCTTAAAAAAATTATAGAAGAGAACTATAATAATCCATACGTCTTATCCGAAGAATCAATAGAAGAATTGGAATCACTTCCTCCTTTTTTCTCTCTTTATCGAAATGATTTTGATCGTGTTCTAAAACGAATCATAGAAGATAACCATATGAAATATAGTAATTATAATAATAATAATCATAACAATAATAACAATAATAATGATGATAAATATATTATGATAACATTAACAAATAAAAAGAGAAAAAATAGAAACATTGGTTGGTGTCAAAGTGCAACTGGAGAATTTACTATTAATGATGTCGTATCCAATGTGATTGAACCAGAAATTATATCCCGATTAAAAGAATTTACAGAAGAGAGACAGAAGAATATGGCGCAACTTATCTTTGATGAAAAGATCGCTAAAAATGATCTTGGTCCTGTTATTCTCCGTCTTTTGGATGTGAAATATGGTATTCGTGCGGATGGCGATCGTACTGTTTATCGTGATTATCCAAAGAATTCTAATAATGAACAATCTGTATCTACTTGCAGAAGATCTCCATCTATTCGGCGATTACGAAATAGAACATTAAAAAATATACGAATGGGTAATGTTCGTAGAAAGAGTCATCGGCATAAGAGTCATCGACATTCCATTGCCAAATAGAGAATTACATTAACGAAAGAAATAATGCTCCTCTTCTAACGATACATCAATCCATGCAATCGTGGAATGATTTGTGATATCACCTACCCAGATACCAGCGGTGCCATCTTCAGATACCCAATTGTGTTTGATCCAGCAGGATGGATACTTTTCAAGAAGTGTGATGACCCATTCGATATTTGGTTTCCATGCGGTGAGATATTCGAAACGAATGCCTCGTTTACCGTGTCTACAGATATCGATATTGTGTAGGGATGGGAGTTCCGTTTGAAGAATTATGGTGATATCTGATTCGCTGGTGGAAGTGAGTGTAATAAAATTAACACAATCGTTCGGCATAATACATAGAAATGGAGTAATGTATTTAGGTTACTTATAAATATAAAGACATCTACTACATAAATAGTAGATGTCACAAATAGATTGTACACCCACTTTTAAGGTGGTATATAATAATAAGTATGGGGGTTTTGGGATGGCTAAAAATGGGTTAGAAGAATATAATCGTAGAACGTTACAGAATCTAACATATTCTGATATCATTGATCGTTCGGATCCAATTCTGATTGAGTTGGTAGAGACGATGGGAAAAGAAGTGAATGATAAAAATAGTAGATTAGCCATTAAAGAATTTCCAATGAAGTATAAATCATTTTTAAAGTGGAGTGATTATGATGGCAATGAATCGGTTCGTATTGATTATGATAAATATTTGATTCATCATATAAGGGAAGTAAAAAATGAAATGATTTTACCGTACGAAAAAATAGCGCATATTGATCAATTGTATGAGGAATATGATGCTAGACCCAAATCCTATTTGGATCAATAGAAAATTTAAATTAAAATGAAATGTATGTATTAAAACTGTATGTTTATCCATGAATACGGTATTCATTTATGAAATTGATTTTAATGAAACACAATTAGATGATATAAAATAGTAGTTTTAAATAGAGGATATGTTTTTTCTAAATGTTTTATTTATATTAATTATCATTGTAGTTTGTGTATTGGGATATTATATATATCTACATTCTGATAGATATATTAATAATATATCATATATATTAAATGCGAATGATAAGAAAAAAAAATTATTAATTGGATTTTTTATATTATGTTCATTCATATTATGTTATGAATATAATCGTAATTGTATATTTTCATTAGTATGTATGATATTATTTTTAATTGGATTAGGTGGTGTAATTGTTGTACCAGACCTTCCTAATATGAATCATTATTCATTTGCGTTATTAATCATTATTGGGGCACTATTATATATGAAAAAAAACTGTAGTAATACTATATTAGAAATATTATTATTGATTCAACTATTAATATTATTAGCTACTGTACAGCGTTTAATAGAAAGAAATAAAGATATTTTAGTATTTGAATTATTATTAATATTTAATTTTATATTTTATTATTGTTATTCACATTATTTGAAGTATTTATGATAAAATTGAAAGAAATGATTTATTACAGAAAGAAATGATAAGAAAATGAGTGAAAAGAAATGTTATATTCGACGTAAGAATTCGCAATGGGAGGAAGGGAGATCTCATCATAATATCGCATTACATTCGTATATGACATTGTATGTGGACCCATTGGAACCAGGAATGATGCCAGTAGGGGGATTTATATGTGCGGATCATGAGGATGGAGGATTATTTGCGGCGCATTTTAGTTATGTAGGTCGCCAGGTCTATCAATTCTTGGATCAATTCGGAAATATTGTACAAATTATGATGGTAGAGCCTAATATTGTTGCGCATATCAATCGTATTACAGATTAAAATAAATCACAAAATTATTTATTTTATTTTTTATGATTTATTATCTGCTATCTATGTATATGAATCGTCGGTTGGTGTATGATGGGTTGAATCCACCTTCTACAGTGAATGAACCTAATGGATCTACTAAATCTGAGGTGAATACGACGTTTAATTGGAAGAGTGTGTTCACTAAAGAACCGAATAATTCTTCGATCTTTAGAAAACATTCAGATAGTAACAATTCAAAAGCAAGGTCACGGGAAATGAAACAAACAATACTGCGCAAAACGCTGGGACCGCCTCCGCCTCCGCCTTCACGTCCAACTCCACTTCCGATACAGGAGAAGGCAGCACCAAAACCTCTGCCTGCCGCACCTTATCCATTTATACGAGACAAGGGCCAGAAACCTCTTGTATTTACTTTTAGATTTGACCCCAATAGACAAATGTCTTATGGTGAAGTCATCTATCCAACACAGAGTATATACCCATTAGAACCAGGTACATGGTATGGCGATGTATATAAAGATTATAATAAGATGTTATCTAACGATAAATCTAACCCTCCATTATTATCTGATGGTAAGGAACCACAATTTAGATTTGAAAAAAAAGTTGAATATGAAACCAATAAAGTAACCTGTGTGAAATTTTATGGCAGATTTAACATGCCACATGTAACTATTTTGCAGCCAAGTTGGTCGTGGAGTGAGGAAAGCGGACATGGTAGTGAAGATCGTAATGATGCTATGTATATTATAGATGATGTGAATATTGATAATTTCTTGAATTCCTCTGAAGATGTGCAGTTAACAGAAATTATGCGAGCCTGCCATAAATGGCATCCACCTCCTAGACCTATTGCTTCTGTTATTAGAAAACCTAGTGAAGAAAATCTAAAAGCAGAAGCAGCAGTGAACCGTGCGTTTCATAGTGGCATAAATAGACAAGTAACATCAAAATCTACTTCTTCATTGATAAAGTATAGGAATAAAATAAATCCTAATGCACCTCTTCTATTTTCTGTTCCGCACAATACACGTATGCCACAACAGATGGATAGATCATTACGTCCTAATGAATGGGATGGTGTGATGTATAATAGATATAAACAAGATTTCAACAAACCAACACGTACTCCAAAACCATCTCATGGGATATACTACCTTTCTCCAACATATGATTGGAAACCAGGAGAAAAAGTTACAGTTAGTACCTTTTATGAAGAAGAAAATCATAATATTCCCGTATTTATTTTACAACCATCGTGGTATGTACGTTCACATGCGTTGTATGTTGTAGATGATGTTGAAAATTTCTTACGTTTGTCGGATGATGAACAAATTCGTAAACTTCGTAATGCTTCACTTACATGGGATTCGAAGGATACGTTTACTAAAGAAAAGAAGAATGGAGATAAAGCAGCATTGGAACACGCGGAAAGTCAGTTTCATGGTGGACCTATTAAAAAAGGGGGTTCAAAAAAAAGTCGCAAACATACACGTCGCAAACATACACGTCGCAATCGCTCATTCCGCAAATAAGATATTATATAAATTGAGGCATAAATCATTTATGATTTATTTTATTTTTTATGTAATTTCTTAGTAATGATACGTGTTTTTATAGATGCGTCTCACTTTGAAATTCTACCCATTCAGCATGGGCAAAATCCGTATATTGATGTATCATATGATGCGGATAAGTATCAACATATACTGAAGAAACAGCATGATAGCCTCGTTCATGCCTTTACGGCGTCTCCTAGTATTATTGGTAGATTGCCTAGCATGACATGTCCCTTACCAGATATTGTCTTTGTAGCGAATGCAGGATTGTCGTTGCCTCGTCTTTCGAAGCCTCTACTTCTTCTTCCGAATATGAAATACAAACAGCGACAGGCTGAATTGCCCTATTTGAAAAAGATCTATCATGATATGAAATTGGAGACGATAGATTATCCAGGGAAGGAGCCATTTGAAGGGCAGGCGGAACTGAAATGGTTTGATGGGGGGAGAAAGGCAATTTGTGGGTATGGTCATCGATCGACAAAGCAGACCTTTGTAGAGCTTGATCGATTTTTTGAGAAGATCTATGGGAAAGAGAAACCAGAATTGCTGGTTATTCGTCTGATTTCTCCTTATTATTATCATTTGGATGTGGCAATGTTGGAATATGATGAGAAGTGTATCATTCATAAGCGTTCAGTCTCTCATGAGTCGTTGAGAAAGATCGAGGCGTTTCTAGGAAAGGAGAATGTCACAGTGATAGATACAAAGGATTCATTTTGTTTAAATGCGGTGATTGATGGCGCTCATTTGATTACGCATAAACTGTCCGACCCATTATTGAAGGGACGATTGGAATCATTGACAAATCGTAAGGTGAAGGAAGTGGATACATCTGAATTTGAGAATTCAGGTGGATCGGTTCGGTGTATGACATTAGATATTCATATCTAGTTTATTTTTAAAAGATTGAAATGATATACTTAAAGAAATAGTAGACATATGTAATAAGTAAAATGGAGATAGATGAAAATAAATTAAGATATGTATTGGATGTGAAGAATACGGACTATTCAATAGCAAAATTAATTCATCATTTATATTGTGATATCTATTGTATAACAAATGATGGAAATAGAGAGAAATGGTTTAAATGGAATGGTGTACATTGGTATACATCAGAAGAGATTAAGCATGAATTAAAAGTAAAGTTGTCAGAGGAGGTTGCGAAATTAATTGTGGGTGCTCGTACGAAAATAAGAAATGAACTTGCAAATGCAAAAAATGATGAAAGATCATTTGGAGAAAGTCGTATGAAAACATTGACACAGATTGAAGGTCATTTGTATCATACAACATCTAAAAATAGAATATTAAAAGAGTGTGAATCTTTATTTTTTGTAAATGATTTAGCTAAAAAGTAAATATTGTATGAAACTAAATAGTAAATGAAATAAGAAGAAATATTAATAAAAGATTTTTACAAGAGATTTTACATTTTTACAAAAAGATTTTTACAAGAGATTTTACATTTTTACAAAAAGATTTTAAAATTATACTGTGATTCTGCTGTTATTTCTGAAAA
>CAZYEM010000058.1:4617-17502 GCA_964646395.1 uncultured Bacteroides sp. | reverse complement strand
AACGTTTCCTTTACCTCCTTTTGTGCAATTTGCGCCTTTGTTATCACAAACGCCTTTCCCATTTTTATCAACAAAATTAGTACATTTTCCAGTCTTCATTTTAGATTCATGTTTGTCGCAAACACCATTTTTGTCTTTGTCAACAAAATTTCCCTGAATGGTTTGAGTTTGTTCCGTTTTTACAGTAGCTTTGTCTGTTTTTTCCTGAGTTTGAGCTGATAAATTATTCGAAGTAAATGTAAATGCGAATAATACAACGGTAAGAAAAATTAGTTTTTTCATTGTTTTTAATTTTTAAATGATTAATATAATATTTAAGATTTTTGTAATAGTAAGACATTAATATTTTCAAAAACTTGCACTAATTATATAAAAATTAAAAAATCCAGCTTTCATCTAAGTCCCAATTCGCTCTTATTGTGATTGTTGATGGGTATAAAAATATTTCTTCCGGTTGAATTTTTTTCAGATACTTCCCTGTATCCCACCTTTGATTTCCATTTTTGTCCTTTATTGCCTTTATACTATAGTTTCCGGGATTAATGTTTTTAAATGTAAGTTTTTCATTATTCAGTATATAAGCTTGCTTAATAATTTCAGCCTTTTCATTAACTAGTTGAATAATATAATAGTTAGAAGAATCATTGGTATTTATATTTAATATAAAATTTCCAAAATCTTCCTGTGAATTGGTTTTAAAGTCATAAACCAAACTATCATTAATATTGCCAGCAATATCTTGAATAATACTGTCATTTAATATAAACTTATAACTTTTATTTTGCTGTAATGCTTCTTTAACATTAAATACTCGGTGAAATTTATCAGTAAAATATGCATAACTCTTTGTTGTATCATTTTCGGAAATCAATGTAAATGGTATGGAATCAGCATTTAATACTGGATAAACAAAGTAAAGTTTTATCTTTTCGTAAAAATTAAATGTTTGAGATAAATTGCTGTAAAATATATTTTTAGATAAAGTTTTACTGTTTTTGCGTTTTAAAATATGGATTGTATCTGTAAAATTATTCAAGTCATTAAAAATTAAACTAAGTGAATCAATATCAGGTTTTGTAAGCCAAAAAATTAATGAATCCTTATTTTTAGACCATTCATCAATTTTCCATTCTCCCTTTGCTGCACTATCGGGAATATCATATTTCATGTCTTTTACGGGAAATCGGAATTCGATAATAATTTTGTTATTGCTTTTAAATTCAGCTTTTAAAATCTTTTGAGAGGAATCTATTTCCTGAAATAACCGTAAATCATTAATTGAAAGCTTTTTATTTGTTAAGCTATCTTGAATATATCTGATTTTTTTCAAACTATCGGTTTTCAAACTATCAGTTCTCAATGAATTTTTTGTTGCTTTTATTGCTTTAATAGTATCATTTAAAGTGCTATCTGTTTTTATAATAGGTCTATAATGAGGCATAACTAAAGAATCGAAAAAGGCAACTTTTTCAATTATCTGATCGAATTTTAAGTTATTATTTAAATCTTTCAATGCAAAAATCTTATACGGAATATCTCTTAAATTTCTCAGTGTATAAGAACCATTTTCTTTGGTTTTGGAAATATAATAAGGTTTTTCTTTATATGGAATTGAATCATAATTTTTATCATAAAGAAGTACAAATACATCTTTTTCAGGACTATGAGTAAAAGCATCTTTTACACTGCCAGTTATGGTCAAAGAATCCAGATAATCGCCTGTGGTAAATACAAATTCATAAGATGAAACGGGGTTACCCTCGGTTAAGTCAGTAATAGCATCTCCAAAATACAAAGTATAAGTTGTATTTTCTTTCAGATTTTCTTTCAGATCTATAACTAAGGTTTTTCCTTTTACCTTAATTTCAGGATTTTCCTCAAAAGGAGGGGAAACAATCAATTGACTTGCGATGTCTTTTAAAACAATAAATTCGTTAAATGTAATTTCAATCTTTTTATGGTCAAATCTTTTTGAATAGTTTGCTGGAATACTATTTATTGGTTTAGGTGCTTCTTCGTCTTTTGGACCACCTGAAGGAGATACAATATTAGCACAGGAATTTAATATTAATGCTATTACTATTGTAAGAAATATGCTGAAAATGATGGAAATATTCTTTTTCAAATTTTTGCTTTTTGATATTGCAAAGATGCAAAAAATATAAATATTAATTACATGATTGTTATTAAACGAATTGCAAAAAAGTGTTAAGTTCTGCAATAATTTTACCATGATCAAATGCCAGAAATGGCAAATCATTTATTTGAAACCATTTAGCATCTTGCGCATCATCGCCAGCTTTAATCAACTGATTATCATTTTTTAAAAACCCATAATACACTACACTCACAGTCCTTCCTCTTGGATCTCTGTTTATGTTTCCATAAGTATGAAATTGCTTTAAATCAATATCTTTAAGCGAAGTTTCTTCCTTTAATTCCCTTTTTATAGCTTCTTCTAAAGTTTCATCCATATCAACAAAACCACCTGGCAAAGCCCAGTGATTCATAAAAGGATTATTTTTTCGCTTTATCAATAAAATGCAGTTTTGATCATTTTTCATACTGTAAATCACAGCATCAACTGTTAGCATTAATCGTGGATATTCGTAACTATACATAAATCGTAGTAAATATTAATAAATTCAGTTTAGCACATCAAAAAAAGTAATATGTTTTATATTTTCCGGATAAATGATAGATATATTTGTTTTGCAAATTATTTACAAGATAATTTGCAAAAAAGAACCAGTCAATAGGACAAAAGTACGACCTTCGTTTCAATTTTACAACAATATTTTATAGATATCTTTTATTTGTATTATGCATATCCGATTTGTAATTTTTTGCTTGCATATTACATATATAATTGATATAAAAGAAATTAAAAAGAAATTAATTTTCCTAATAATTTTATTCAAGGCTTATGAAGATAATTAAAATAGTACTATTTCTGATTCTGTTTCTTGGAATTATTATTTATGTTTTTGAATGATAATTATATTACTAAAGCAAAAACATATCCAATATTGTTTCTCTGTTTTTAAATTTTGCAACTAACTGTAATGCGTATGCAAAGAGGTATTTACACGCTTCAAAATAGTTTTTAAATGTTGCAACGAGGTTTTTACACTTTTTTATTGACATAATGAAACATCAATGAACAATTTTTTACATAATTTTATTAATGGGAGATGAAAAAGCCGAAAAAAAAGAGGATACTTCTTAAAGTACCCTCTTTTTTTATTGATAGACATAATGTTATAATCTTCCGTCAACAGTTTCTAATGGAAGCAATGATTTAATATCATATAAAACACTATGATTGGATCTTAGATTAAAGTCTATACTTTTAAACTCATTATGAGCAACTGCTAAAACAATGGTATTATAATTTGCTAAGTTATACTCAGTTATTAAAGTTTCACCATATTCATGTTTTACTTCAGCTGCATCAGCCCAAGGATCGTAAATATCAACATGACAACCAAATTGTCGTAATTCATTCACAACATCTACAACTTTAGTGTTTCTTACATCAGGACAATTTTCCTTAAAAGTGATTCCCAAAACCAAAGCTCTTGATTTATTTACAGGAATGTCCTTGCGAATCATCAGTTTAATGATTTGTGCAGCTATCCAAGCTCCCATACCATCATTCATCCGACGACCTGCTAAAATAATTTCAGGATGATAACCAACTTCCTGTGCTTTTTGTGCAATATAGTATGGATCAACACCAATACAATGACCTCCTACTAAACCTGGCGAAAATTTCAGAAAATTCCATTTGGTACCTGCTGCATCCAATACAGCTCTGGTATCCAATCCCATGTGAGCACATATACGTGCCAATTCATTTACAAATGCAATATTAATATCACGTTGCGAATTCTCAATAACTTTTGAAGTTTCAGCAACTTTTATAGAAGGAGCTTTATGAGTTCCAGCCTTAATAACTTTCTTATACAATTGATCTACGATTTCTGCAATTTCTGGAGTAGAACCCGATGTAACCTTATGAATTGTAGTTACTGTATGCTCTTTGTCTCCAGGATTTATTCTTTCGGGAGAATATCAAGCAAAGAAATCGACATTTAATTTCATCCCTGATGTTTTTTCGATAACAGGCAAGCAATCATCTTCTGTACAACCAGGATAAACGGTTGATTCATAGATAGCAATATCCCCTTTACCAATAACTTTTCCGATAGTTTCACTTGCTTTTATCAAGGGAGTTAAGTCGGGGCGATTATTTTTATCCACTGGAGTTGGAACGGTAACGATATAAATGTTACAATCCCGGATATCGTCCAGATTGCTGGAAAGCATCATACCGGTTTCTTTTGGTGATTCTTTAGTTAAAACAGATTGCAGATTTTCATCATCAACTTCAAGTGTATGATCATGTCCTTTATTTAATCCATCAATTCTGTTTTTATTTATATCAAATCCAATAACAGGATAATGTTTTGCAAATTCAACTGCTAAAGGCAATCCAACGTAGCCTAAGCCTATCATACAAATTTTGTGAGATTTCATGTTGTAAATTTTTATTATTGAATAACTATATTAGTAATTTTTGTCAAAGTTAAAATTTTTATTTAGAATTAGTAATATTTTATTAAATTATTTTTATTCTTCTTTGATAGTTTCAACTGCTTCATTAGGAATATTTACCAAAATTGATTGACCTACCTGATCTATCCTTATAATTAAATTATTTTTACCTCTGAATGTTACCATCTCAGCTTCAAATCCTGTAAAAACTCCTGAGATAACTCTAATCTTACAACCAGGTTGTAATTTCTCGGAAGTTAAAATTACCGGAAGTTTTGATTCAACAATAATTTTCATTGCATCAATTTGTTTTTCAGGTATAGGTGCTGCTTTTCCAGAAAAAGTGACATATCTAACAATTCCATCAACTTCCAAAACTTTATAGTATTCTCTTTCGCTGACCTTTACAAAAATATAGGAGCTTATTAATGGTTCTTCCACATATTTCTTCCGGTCTTTCCATTTTCTAAGTTTTCTGTATAAGGGCAAAAATACTTCAATTTCAGATTCCTGCAAACGAGCCAACACCTTTTTTTCTGATCTTGGAAAAGTATATAATGCATACCAATTATAATCCATCATCTAAATTTGAAATTCTTACTTTTTTCTTTTTCATTAATTTACAATTATCTTCTTTTAAGTAATTAAAATGTTTAATATTGATATTTATTCATTTATAATAATATTTATTGGGGGTTTTTACTAATTGCAAATATAATAAACTCTGTTAAATAACAAAAATAAAAATCAAATTTCTATTTACAGAAATACTGTTTAATTTATTTCCGTCCGAAATCTGCTGGAATTTCACCCCAGATTTCAGTTTCCCATTTTAACAATGTATTTGGCCAACTATTATTATTTAGCCAATATTCGGCCCTTTGAATAAGCTCAAAAAGTTCTTGATTTTGAGGTGTTTGTTCAAGTTTAGTTCTTGCCTTCTTTGCTTTTATCCATGAAAGTGCAGTTATTGAATCGGTATAAATCGGTAAATTTGAATTATGCTTTTTCAACATGGCTAATCCATGAACTATTGCCAAAAATTCACCTATGTTATTAGTTCCATGTTTGTAAGGCCCATTATGAAAAAGTTGTTTTTTGCTTTCTGTATCCACACCTCTATATTCCATTAATCCCGGATTCCCAGCACAGGCAGCATCAACCGAAATACTTGGAATTATTGGTTTGCCAACTGAAATAAGCGAATTTATTGTTGATTTTGGTTTTCCCAAAAACAGATGAGGTTTGGAAATATAAGCTTTTTCGGCTTCTTTAATGTCTTCAAATGATTTGTACAATGCACCAACAAAGCTTTTTATCTGTTTCTCACATTCAGCCCAACTGCTATAAATACCAGGTTTTTGCCCTTTCCAAACTACATAATATTTTTGTTTAGCCATTCAAATCTTAAAATTATTTTTCTTTAAAATATTCATCCAACAATAATTGTGCAGCTACATAGGAGCTTATCCTGTCTTCCAGAATATCTTGTTGATATTTTGTAATCAGCTGCTTGATAGATTTATCTGAGTAAAATCTGTTTTTAAGGCTTTCGTTTACAGTTTCCAGCATTATTTTAGTAGCCTGATGCTGACGTTTAGCAATAAAATAGGTGTTGTTTTTAGTAAAATCACAATAATCAGTTATTATTTTCCATACATTTTCGATTCCTTCATGAGTATAAGCCGAACATGTTGTAACTTCTGGTATCCAGCCAGAATCTGTTGGTGGAAACAAGTGTAATGCGTTCTTATATTGAGCCATAGCTACAGTAGCCATCTTTATATTTTCTCCATCAGCTTTATTAATAGCAATAGCATCAGCCATTTCCATAATACCACGCTTGATTCCCTGCAATTCATCACCTGCATTTGCAAGCATCAATAAGAGGAAAAAGTCAACCATCCCATGAACAGCAGTTTCAGATTGTCCAACTCCAACAGTTTCAACAAAAATAACATCAAAACCGGCTGCTTCACATAAAATAATACTTTCTCTGGTTTTGCGGGCAACACCTCCCAATGAACCCGCTGAAGGTGAGGGTCGGATATATGCATTTTCATCTGTTGCCAATGCTTCCATACGGGTTTTATCTCCCAAAATACTCCCTTTCGAACGTTCGCTGCTTGGATCTATAGCCAAAACAGCCAACTTATGATTTTTAGCAGTTAAATGTTTTCCAAGTGCTTCAATAAAAGTACTTTTACCTACACCCGGAACCCCAGTTATACCAATTCTTATGGAATTTCCCGCATTTGGTAAACATTGTGCAATGATTTGTTGAGCAAGCTGTTGATGTTCGCTAAGCGAACTTTCAATAAGCGTAATTGCTTTACTTAAAATAGTGCGGTTACCTTTTAAAATACCATCAACATATTCATTTACAGACAGAATGTTTTTCTTGCCTGTTTTAATTGCTTTGCTCAGGTGTGGATTTATAACCGAAGGTTGGTCAATACCTTCCTGAATTTTAAGTGCTGATTTGAAATCATTGTTTATTTCATCCATAATCAATTACTTATTAATTATTAGTGAAAATTTATTGTTTTTTTAAGTTAATTGCTTGCAATTGCATTTGTATGTCTTCCTCTGTAACTGCAATCATTTCAATATTATGTGGTACCGGACAAGTATTGTCATTTACATGAACAAAAGTAATAAATCCTTCAACCAATTTTTCGGTTGAATCGCCAATCATTTTTACACTAATATTGGCAACAATGCTGGTTCGTCCACAATAGACAATTTTACTGGTATAAAATATGGTTTGCCCCATTTTAGCACTTTTAGAAAAATGCATTCCATGGATTTTCAGACAAATAATGTTTTTTGGATTTATTATGGATGAAGCTGCGACAAAACCGGATTCAACAAACCATTCAGCACTTCTCCCTGCATATAACGTTCCGTGATGATTAAGATCTTCACTTTTAATGAGTCGGTAAGTTGTAAATGATTGTATTTCTTTTTTTTGTGTCATTGAATGTTTTTCTGCAAATTTACATTTATTTATTTTAAAGATAAAAAAATTATGAATGCATTTTTAAAATTGAAAATCCTTTTAACCTTGTTAAAATCCATTTCATCCTTTCCAAAATCCATTTCATCAGTTTTTACTTTTATTGTTTTAATTTACAACGTTACTTTGCAAAATATTTAAAATAAAAAAAATGAAAAAGTTTATAACAATTCTAATTTTATTATTCACTCAATTAAACATAGTGAATGCAGAATCGGCACTTAAAGGAACTGTTCGTGGAACAGTAATTGACCGGATTACAAAAAACACGTTGCCTGGTGCTAATATTATTTTATTAAATACAAATCCAGTAATAGGAACATCCAGTAATGTTGATGGTAAATTCCGACTCGAAAATATTACTGTGGGAAGAGTAAGTCTGAAAGTTACTTTTATGGGTTATAAAGATGTTTATTTAAATAATCTTACTTTAAATACTGGGAAAGAGCTGGTATTGGAAATAGAAATGGATGAAAATGTAATTACTCAGAAAGCAGTTGAGATAAAAGCCAGTGTTGATAAATCGAATGCATTGAATAAAATGGCTTCAGTAAGTGCCCGTAGTTTTACAGTAGAAGAAACCGGTCGTTATGCTGGTTCGCGCAATGATATTGCCCGAATGGCTTCTAATTATGCAGGTATTGTTGGAAGCAATGATGCCCGCAACGATATCATTATTCGTGGTAATTCACCTTCAGGTTTACTTTGGAGATTAGAAGGTGTTGATATTCCGAATCCTAACCATTGGGGCGCTTCCACAGCAACGGGTGGTCCGGTTTGTATGCTGAATAATAATTTATTATCCAATTCGGATTTTCTGACCGGTGCTTTTCCCTCAGAATATGGAAATGCTGTTTCTGGTGTGTTCGATTTGAAGATGCGAAACGGGAATAATGAAAAACATGAATTTCTTGGTCAGGTTGGGTTTAATGGTTTTGAAATAGGAGCAGAAGGACCCATTAGCAAAAAAGATGGATCTTCTTATCTTATTAATGGCAGATATTCAACACTGGAAGTAATGGAAAAGTTAGGTGCTGATTTTGGAACAGGTGCTGGAATTCCTAAATATAAGGATTTTTCGATGAAACTTAATTTCCCGAAAACCAAACTAGGTAGCTTTTCTGTTTTCGCTTTAGGAGGCAACAGTGATATTGAAATATGGGATTCGCGTAAGGATACAACAGCAGAAAAGGTCGATTTTTATGGAGGAGAAGGTTTCGACCTTACCAACAGTGCAAATATGATAGTTGGCGGAATTACCAATACTTATTTCTGGGGAAGCAATACTTTTACAAAACTAACTTTATCGGCAGCCCGTCATGGATTTAAAACAATCGTTGATTCATTAGCTCCCGATAATCAGGCTAAAATAGCAAATTACCGCAACGATTTTATTGAAGATTATTTAACAGCTACTTTTCTTATAAATCATAAAATAAACAGTCGTAGCTATTTAAAAACTGGTTTCTTTTTAAAAGGTTTAGGCTTTAATCTGAATGAAAGAATTTACTTTAAAGAAGATAATGGTTTACGAACGGTTACCGATTTTAATGGAAATACATGGTCGGTACAGCCTTATATTCAATATCAGTATAAATTTACAGATGATTTAACGTTAAATACCGGCTTGCATGCCATGTATTTCGGATTAAACAGTGATTATACCATTGAACCAAGGGCTGGTTTAAAATGGAGTTTTGCCGGAAATCAATCTTTGAGTCTGGGTTATGGAATGCATAGTCAATTAAATTCTATCAGCATTTATTTCCGCCAAACCCGTTTGCCTGATGGAAGTTTTAAAAGACTGAATGAAGATCTGGATATGTTGAAAAGCCAGCATATTGTGATAGGCTACGACAGAAATATTACTGAATTTGTGCGTATTAAGTCTGAAGTTTATTATCAGTATCTTAAAAATGCAGCAGTTAATGGAAATACAGCCAATTATTATTCCATCTTAAATCAGGGAGCTAATTTCGGGTATGCAACACCTGATACATTGAATGTAAGCGGAACCGGACATAATTATGGAATAGAACTTACGTTGGAGCATTTTCTGAACAAAGGTTTATATTATCTGGTAACAGCTTCCTTATTTGAGTCGAAATACAAAGGTAGTGATAATGTGGAACGCAATACGGCTTTCAATGGCAATTATGTGGTTAATGCATTGATAGGAAAAGAATTTACATTTGGTAAAAATAAAGAAAACGCTAAAGCAAAAACTTCAATTGGTTTTGATATTAAAACTACTTTTGCAGGTGGACAACGTTATACGCCAAGTACTATTTCTTACAATGGAACTACTGGCAGATATGTGCAGAATTATGATGAAAATAAGGCTTATACACTGCAATACAAAGATTATTCACGCACTGATTTAAAGCTTACTTATCGCAGAAACGGGAAAAGGATAACTCAGGAATTTGCTATTGATATCCAGAATTTGTTTAATCAGGATAATGTGTATACCGAAAAATTCAATCAGAAAACAGGTGAAAAAACATTTACCAATCAAATAGGGATTATGGTAATTCCACAATACAGAATTATTTTTTAATTAAACAGAAAAAGGTATGAAAAAAGTTGAATTTGAAGGCGTTGGCTTTCAGGATAAATGGGTCATTTTTATAGGAGTTTTGTTGATGGGTATCGTTTTCCCATTATTAAGCGGGATGATTTTTAATACACAAATGAATTTCATTTTATTGAATATTATTTTTTCAACATTCAGTACTGCAGCAATGTGGCTGGGATGCAGATATATTATCAATAAAGTATGGATACATTTCCCTTGGGATAAAAATCCTATAAAACATCTTGTTTATGAAGTTATTATTATAGCTTTTTATATTCTGCTGATTGTAAAATTCGTATTTTTTGCTGCTTCTTTATTCTTATCTGAAGAAGTAGGTAAAGAATATAATTTCTGGAGTGTATATTTAAGTTCCTTAATCATATCTCTGATAATTTCGTTTATTCATGAGGCTGTTTTCTTCTATATGCTTTGGATTAAAACTATTAAGCATGCCGAAGAATTGGAAAAGGAAGGTTTGCTTTCGCAATACGAAACATTGAAAAATCAGGTGAATCCTCACTTTTTGTTTAATAGTTTTAATACGCTGATTACTCTTATTGAAGAAGATAAAAATGCAGCATCTGATTATGTTCAGAAATTATCTGATTTTTTCCGTATTATACTTCAGCTTCGCGATAAAACTATTATTCCTGTAAAAGAAGAATTGGAACTGATTAAAACCTACACTTTTATTCAGCAAAAGAGGTATGGGAATAATTTGGTTCTTAAAAATATGATTCCATTTGAAGCTCTCGAAAAGGGGGTGGCTCCACTTACTTTGCAAATGCTGGTTGAAAATGCAATTAAACATAATGTTATTTCAACCGAAAATCCTTTAAATATTGAAATTTCACTTACCGAAAACAATTATCTGCTGGTTAAAAATAATTTGCAAAAACGACAGGATCACGAGCCTTCTTCCGGTTTGGGATTGCAGAATATAAGTAATCGCTATAAATTTCTTTCTGACAAGGAAACCAAAGTTATTGTGAATCAACATTCTTATTCTGTGGCTATTCCGCTACTTGAAATGGTTTAATTCGACTTTAATGATTTATAGAACCTTTCTTAAAACGAACTAAGGTGCAATAATACTTCAGTTGATTCAATAATACTATTTTAGCAAATAAGCATTTCGTTTAATAATATCTTTTGCCATCGATTTAAGCACATTTCCGCTTTGCATAATCATATCGCCATTTGTTGGAAATGGAATAAAACCGGATTGTAATTTTTGGGTGGATTGTGTTGAAAGTGCATTTAAATCGCCCATAGTGGTTGCATAATTGTTTTTAAAAAACCAGTCGGCTCTAATTGGATCAGTTTTAATAATCTGTTTGGTTTCGTTGTTGAAAAAATCGAGTGTTCCAGAAATAACGCATGCTTTATATTGCTGTACTTCCGTTACTTTACAGCTGATTGTTTTGAATTTGGGAACTTTAATATCGTTTCCCAACGAATCCTTTTTAACATTTCCATTGGCATCAAGTAAATATTTCCAGCCATCCTGAACCTCTTTTTTATCAACATAATGATTCTGGTTTAAGCTTTCGGGCGAAATATCTATCATTTTAATATTCACCCTTATATAATAATCGTAATAGAAATTATCTACAGCTCTGGTATGAAAAATGGTCCATTTCTGATTAAGGTCAGAGACACTTGTTTTGGCAAGTTCGGATTCAAAAGACATTGGCAGAATAGATTGTGAATTGTTTTCAACCTTGAACAACACATAAGTATTTCCTATATTATAGGCTTTTTCACTTAAATCGTCCACATCCTTATAGTTTGGAAACATTTTTTTTAGTTTTTGCAGTTCATCATAAGCGGTTCTTGCATCAAACTTTTCGTTTTTTTCCAATAGCTTTTTAGCATGTACATAAAAATATTCTGCTGCTTTTTTCTTGGCTTCTGCAATTTCGTTGTTATAGTTTATGTATTGATATCCAATATGATTTAAGATTGGTTGTTGCAACTTTGCAACATTCTCCTGTCGTTTTTGCAACGAAGCATAAGTGCTGAAAACTGCATCCCATATATCTGGCTGACCACTTAAACGTAATTGCTCAATTTTTTGATTATCTCTTTGATTTGCCAGCTTATACGATTGTGTAAGTACATTTAATTCTTCCGAATCATTGGGATCTTTCAGCAATGCTTTTACTGATTTATCAATCGCATTATCGTATTGTCCCTTTTGAAGATATTTTAAGGAAGATTTGCTGCACCCAAGCAGCAGGAAACTTATTATCAGCAGATAAATTGTATTTTTCATTTTTACGGTTTTTTAAATCATTAAACTACAACAGGCAGATTCTACCTTAACTAATTTCGATTTGATAAATCAAATATCGAACCAAAGATAAGATAAAAATAAATAATACAAAGAAAAATACATTCAACTTGGCATGCATCAACGGAAAATAAGCGATGAATCAAAACAGACTAATGTTGATATGTAATCTGTTATTTTGTGTTTGCATAAAATTATTGGTATTTCAACAGTATATGATTTTTTATCTATTGAATATTCAGTAGATGTATAATCAGATGACTAAGCTGCTACTGATTACTCAGTGTATATATAAACAGATGACTAAGCTACTACTGAATAATCAGTGGATACATAATCAGATGACTAAACTACTACTGATTATTCAGTAGAGATATAATCAGATGACTAAGCTACTACTGAATAATCAGTGGATACATAATCAGATGACTA